>JBIPMR010000530.1:0-3699 GCA_044369025.1 Luteolibacter sp. | reverse complement strand
CGACGGGGTGTTGCAGACTCCCGGCAACGGGGAGTTCATCTACACGCTGCGCGGCGTGCATGCGAAGATTTCGGTGTTGTGGAAATTCGAAGCGCCCGCCGGAGCCGGTGACACGCATGACTCGCTCCTGCGCGGGACCAAGGCCTCGCTGCACATCCGCCAGGGCGCGGAGCAGGGATACAAGCCGGTCCTCCGGATCGAGCCTGCGGCAAAACCGGATGACGCGTGGCGCGCGGCTCTCACCGCGGCGGTGGCGAAGATCGCCGAAAGCTATCCCGGCATCGCCGTGAATGAAATCGACGGCCGCTGGGAAGTGGTGGTTCCCGACTCCTACAAGGTCGGCCACGAGGCGCACTTTGGCCAGGTGACCGAACATTTCCTCGGCTACCTCCAAGGCAAACCGGTGCCCGCCTGGGAGGTGCCCAACACGCTGACCAAATACCGCACGCTGATGGAAGCGTGGCGGATCAGCCGCTGAGTTTCGTTACCTTGGCGCGATGACGACGGCATGTTCGTCATAGCGGACCTTGGCCCCGGTTTGGTCGGTGATGTATTTCATCACCGCCCGGGCCGGCATGTTTTTCAGGTTGAGCGTGATCTTGCGGTCGGCGAAAATCCCCTTGGGATCCTCGATCACGAAGTTCGGGGTCACTTCCTCCTTGGACTGCTTTTCAATGATCAGGCTGAGGCCTTCGAGCGCTTCCTGAAGCGACGCGGCGTCGAGCTGATAGACCGGAATCATGACGGCCCCGAACTTCGCCTCGCGTCCTTTCGCGGCGATGCCCGCCGAGTTGATTTTGAGTTGGCCGAGGCTGTAGCGGGCGTTGGCGTTCTTCGGATTGGTCCGCAGCGCGTTGGTGTAAAGTTCCTGGGCGGTTGCCGGGTCTCCGGCCTTTTCGGCGGCCTGGCCTTGTTTGTAAAACGCCTCGGATTGTTGGGCGGGGCTTTGGGCGAATACCTGGGAAACCAGGGTTCCGGCAATGAGGATGGGGATGATTTTTGACATGAGTTTGGGGATTTTTTCCAACAATCTATCTAGCATGCGCTTTTCCCCGAGACAACCTGTAAAATGAGATCGCCAGCGCCAGCCCGCTCAAACCCAGGATTCCCCAGTCGCCGATGCGCGCGTAGAGCGAAAAGGTCGGCTGCAGCGGAATCTTCAGCTCGGTGAGCAGCGAGCCGCGGGTGAAATGGCTGCCCGCCGCGTCGGTTAGGATTTGCGGCGCGCCGGTGTCGGGATGCGCGGTGGAGCCGGTGGAATCGATCGCCGCGCTCACCCCGCTGTTGGCGCAGCGCAGCATCGGCCGCCGCAGTTCGATGGCACGGAAGCGCGCGAACTGGAAATGCTGGGCCGCCGCCGCCGATTGTTTGAACCAGCCGTCATTGGTCACATTGATGATCACCTGCGGCCCGGGCCGGACGAATTTGCGGGTCAGCCGCGGCACCGAATCCTCGAAACAAACCGTCGGGATCGCCCCGACCGTGGTTTCCCCGACGGGGATTTTCAACGGTTCGAGCGACTCGCCGGGGGTGAAGGATCCGCCGTATTCCGCGCCCGATTGTTGCTCGTAGATGCGTTTCAAAAACGGGATGGAATCCACGAAGGGAATGGTCTCGCCGAAGATCACCAGGTGGCGCTTGCGGTAGGTTTGCAAATCATCCGCGGGCGACATCGCGGCGATGGAATTATAGGCGCGGCCTTTGTCTTTAAACGCCAGTTGCTCGCCGGATTTTTCCGCTTCCAATTCATTCACGCCGTAAATCAACTGGAACGGCCCGGCCTCGCGGACTCGGGCGACGGTGTCGAGGTTGATCTGCCAGGTGCCCCATTCGCCGCTTTCGGTGCGGAGGATCCTGCCGGTCAGGGCGGTCTCCGGCCACATCACCCAGTCGGGAAAACTGGCGGAGGTTTGCAGTCCTTTCAAGGTCTCGTCTTCGAGCGCCATGTGCATTTCCACGTCCGTCCATAACATGCGCGCGGCTTCCTGAGGGACGTTCAACTGCACCAGCAGGGTTTTCAGCCGGATCGACTCCGTGCTGTTTTCCAGCCGGATCCGCACCACCCCGTAAACCGCCAGCAGGCCGATCAGCGCCGTGGCGATTGCAAGGTCCATCCACGACTTGCGACGGACGGCTAACACCACCACCGCTTGGAAAAACACCACCATCATCGACAACCCCACCACGCCTAACAAATCCGCGCCCTGCGCCAGCCACGGCAGTTCGTGAAGCCCCACGCCGAGTCCGTTCCAACCGAATCCGGTCAGCATCCACCCGCGCAGCCATTCCAATCCCGCCCACACCGCGGCATGGCAGAAGGCGGTGGTCAGGGCGCCCGCCGGTTTTCCCGACTTCCAGGGATTTCCAAGTTTTGCCGCGAACAGCCCGAACAATCCCCAATAGACTGCTAGATACGCCGGCAACACGATGGCACCGAGCCAGGCCACCGAGGAAACCCAGTTGCACTGGATCAAGCCGCTCGCCAGGCCCGCCAGATAGCCCAGTCCGAAGCCTTTCCAGCCTACCCGCCCGCCTTCGATCGACCACAGCGCCGCGAGCAGCGGCAGCAATCCCACCCAGACCAGCAGCGTGAAACCGAACGGCGGAAACACTCCGGCCACCAGCAAACCGCTCGCCACGGCCGCCGCGATTTTCATCCATCCTGCACGATTTCCCATGCGCCGAGCATCCACGCGCGGCCCCGCTTGGTCCACTGCGAATCTCAGCGCGCCAAGCAGCGATCCAGGAAGTCCACCGCCAGATCGACCGATCTACCCGGCAGCAAAAACGCCGCGATGTGATCGCGGCCCTCGATCCAATACAATTCATGGGGCACCTGGTTTCGTTCCAGCGCCGCCTTGAATTCCCACGCATGCTCCGGCGGCACCAGGCGATCCGCCCCGCCATGGTAGAGGAAAACCGGCGGCGTCTTGCGGGTGACGTGGTTGACCGGCGACGCTTCGTAAAATCGCTCCGGGATCTCGTGTTTCCTGCCGCCGAGAAACTGCGGCACCAGGTCGCCGCCGGGGTAGAGCGTCAGGTCGCTCGGCGCGCCGCCCGCGACGATGGCGCGGATTTGCGTCGCCTCGTCCATCGCTGTTAGCGCGGCGAGATAACCGCCGGCCGAATAACCGTAAACCGCGATGCGCTGCGGATCGATCCCGGCATCGGCGGCATTCGTCCGCATCCAGCGGAGCGCCTGTTTCAAGTCCTCGACCGGAGCCGGATAGATCCAGCGCGGTGCCAGCCGGTAGGTGACGTTGAGCACGACGTAACCGCGCTTCGCCAGCTTTTTGGCGATGGGATTCATCTGCCAGCGTCCGTCCTTGCCGGTCCAGCCGCCGCCATGGACTAACAACACCGCGGGCGCGGGTCGGGCGGTGGCCGGCCGGTAAAGATCTCCCATCACCGGCGCGGGCCAATCGGCGGGCGTGTAAACGATGTCCCGCACCAACGTGTGGCGGGCCTTGACCGCGGTGGGTTGCGAAGCCCCGAAACTCACCGGTTGGGTGACGCAGGAAATGGTTAGGAGCGTCGCGGAAGCGAGGGCGGAATGGAGAAGGACGGATCGGAAGCGCGGCATCGCCCGCATCTTCCTCGATGTGGAAATAGGAACCACGGAATACCCGGAACACACGGAAAAGGAGGAGGAGGTAAAATTCAGGCCATCCACTTTTTCGGGGTCGGGCGGCTGCTTTT
>JBIPMR010000528.1:0-3700 GCA_044369025.1 Luteolibacter sp. | reverse complement strand
GGAAGGCCAGGGCGCGCACGTGGCAAGAAGCGTGAAATCCATTGCCACCGACCCCGGGAAGCTGGAGTGGGAGTTTTCCAATGAGACCCTGATCAGGAAACCCGATTCCCTCACGGTCATTCAGGAAACCGCCCAAGTCGCTCTCACCGTGACCGGCGACGCGCAGATCCTCGACATTTCCCTGCGCCAGAAAGCTGCGGGCAGTCCGGTGAAAATCCTCAACTACCGCTACAGCGGCTTCTCATGGCGCGGCCCGAAGTCGTGGGACAAGGACACCAGCACCATGACCACCAGCGAGGGCAAGGGTCGCGACGACGCCAACGGCGCACCCGCCCGCTGGGTAATGGTGAGCGGCACCACTCCAAACGGCTCTGCAACTGTTCTCCTGATGAGCGCCGCCTCTGAAACGGCGGGAACCCCGGAACGCCTGCGGGTGTGGGATTCCAAGGCAAGCAAGGGCACGCCGTTTGTGAACTTCAATCCGGTGATGGAAACCGCCTTGCCACTCGACGATGCCCACCCGGCGGTGTCCAACCGCAAATACCGGGTGATCGCGGCGGACCGGACCCTCGACGCCGCCGCCGCCGAAGCCGAGTGGCGCAAGTGGATGGGGAAATAAATTCGATCGGATGAGGCGCGCAGGGCACCTGCCCTGATCTTTCTACACAGTTCCCGCGGGGGCGGAGGAATCTTCGGCCCCATCGGGACCTTTCATCCCAGCCCGGCACGCAGTGCCGGGTGTTTGGCATGGGCGGCGGCGACGGGAGTTAGAGACAGCGGCTCCGGGCATTGGCAGCTCTCCCGCATGAGGCGTCCCTTCAGGACGGGCGGATTCCAAGGAATCCCGGCCCGGCACTGCGTGCCGGGCTTTGATGAGCCGTCCCGTCGGGACGAAGAGCGGGAAATGGATATAAAGATCGGGGCTGACGCCTTGGGATTTATCCACAGTTCCCGACTTCTTGTCGGAATCTTCGGTCCCAACGGGACCTTTCATCGCAGCCCGGCACACGGTGCCGGGGGGGCGGCATCGGCAGGGATTCCGTCCTGAAGGGACGGTTCATGCCGTGGGCGGCGACGGGAGTTAGAGGCAGCGGCTCCGGGCATTGGCAGCTCTCCCGCATGAGGCGTCCCTTCAGGACGCGCGGATTTCAAGGAATCCCGACCCGGCACTGCGTGCCGGACTTTGATGAGCCGTCCCGTGGGGACGAAGAGCGTGAAATGAGTGTTAAGATCGGGGCACCTGGCAGCGGTTATTTCTTGAAATGATCGATGCCGTAGGGCGCGCGCTGCGGGCGCGAGCGCATCGCGTTGGCCGTCGGGTCATTCGCGAATTCCTCCTTGGCGGGGTCCCACATCAACTTGCGGCCGAGTTTCATCGCGATCCAGCCGGTGATGCACGCGCTCGTCGAGCGGTGGCCGACTTCGGCGGAAGTCACGGCGGGCTTGCGCGTTTGGATGCTGGTGATCCAGTCGAGATGGTGGTCGCCGTTCGGGCTTTCGTGCAGCCGGACATCGCCGGCCCCGAGCGGGGTGCTGAGGATTTCCGGGTTGCTGGCGACGAGGGATTTCGCCGCGGCCCCGGCGGGGATGGGATCGGAGGAGGTCACGCGCTCGGCGCCGCGGGTGACGAAGATCCAGCCGTCGCTGCCTTCGAAACGGATGCCGTTGGGAAGCTTGTCGTCGATGACGATGGTCACGCCGTTGGCGTATTGCGCTTCGATGTGATAGGGGCCATGGACGTTCCAGAGTCCGGATGTTGGAAACTCGGCGCGGCCCTCGATCGAGATCGGTCCGGTGAGTTCGGTGTCCATACCCCAGTGGGCGATATCGACGTGGTGGGATCCCCAGCCGGTGATCATGCCGAGGCAGTATTCCTCCAGGCGCAGCCAGCCGGGACGCGCGCCGTAGCGGGTTTTGATATCCGCTCCCTGCGGGTGGACGCGGTCGATGGTGTAGGGCGCGAGCGGTGTGCAGCCGAGCCACATGTCATAATTCAAATTGGAAGGAACCGCGATTTCCTGGGTGCTGCCACCGGCGGGGTCGGTGGGCAGGCCGATTTTCACGGTGTGGACCTTGCCGATGCGGCCGCTGCGGACCATTTCGCAGGCAATCCGGAATTGGGAACCGGAGCGTTGCTGGCTGCCGATCTGGAACATCCGCCCGCGGGCGCGGACGACGTCGCTGACGGCGCGGCCCTCGGCGATGGTCATCGACAGCGGTTTTTGCACATAGATATCCTTGCCGGCCAGCGCGGCGGCAATCACCGGCTCGGCGTGCCAGTGATCCGGGGTGCTGATCGACACCGCGTCGATGTCCGGATGTTGCAGCGCCTCGCGGTAGTCGCCGTAGGTGGCGACGGTTAGATCGACCTTGTTTTTCCGGTAGTGGCTTTCGACGAACTCCTTGGCGTCGGCGACGCGGAGTGAGTCCAGATCGCAGACCGCCACCAGCCGGGCGGCGTTTTGGCGGAGCACGCCGGGCATGTCCATCGAGCGGCCGATGCGGCCGCAGCCGATCTGCAGGATGTTGATCTTCTTGCTCGGCGCATCCGCCCCTAACACCCGGGCGGGGATGATGGTGGGAAAACCGATGGCGGCACCGGCGAGGCCGGAGACACGCAGAAAATCACGGCGACTCGGGGAGGTTTGGGAGTTCATTTTTGGGGAGTTGTCGAAGGGTTGCGCGGGCTGAAACTACGCTTCCGGAGAAGGAACTCATTCACCGCGCGCGTCACGAGAATGCGGGATGGCGAAACACGCGAGAATCGCCTGGTGCACGTCCTCGGCGGATTTCACCGGGTGATCGGAGCCCAGCAGCACCGGGCGCTCGGCGTCGGTCACGTGGTCGCGCCCGTGTGAGCCCTTGACCAAGGTGGCATCCAGCGGGATCACGTCCAGCAGACCGCGCAGGCCGAGTTTTTTCTTGAGCAGGAAACCGGCGATTTTCAGCTTGGGAAACGCAATGGCGGGATCGATGAAAAGCTCGCACGGATCGTAGCCCGGCTTGCGGTGGATATCGATGGTACGTGCGTAATCGGGTGCCAGCGCGTCGTTCTCCCAGAAATAGTAGGTGAACCACGCGTCGGGTTTGGCAATCGCGATGAAGTCGCCCGCCCTGTCGGTGGCGATGCCGGGATTCCAGAATTCGGCGGTCACGCGGACTTCATCCACGCCCGGGGTGTTTTCCAACATCGCGCGCACCTCGCCGCGGATCGACGGGTCGTTCACATAAACATGCGCCACCTGGTGATCCGCGATGGCGAAGGCGCGGGATGCGCCGCAATCGAGCGTCTCGCGGCCGAGCTCGTCCTTGATCTGGATCCAGCCTTTTTGGCGGAACAGGCGGTTCAGATGGACCGGCTGGGTCACGGCGGAAATCCCGTATTCGGATAGTACGAGCACCCGGATGTTGCGGGACTCGTAGTAGTGGATCAGATCGGTGGCGAGGCGGTCGATTTTCCGGAGCTCCCCGGGAATGTTAGACGCATCCGGGCCGTCCTTCTGCAACGGGTAGTCGAGGTGCGGCAGATAGACCAGGCTGAGTGTCGGCGAGTGTTGTTCCTCCACCCATTTGGCGGAGGCGGCGATCCATTCGGACGAGGCGATGCCCGCCGCCGGTCCCCAGAACGCGGGGAAGGGGAACGGGCCGAGGTCGTTTTTCAGTTGCTCGCGCATCCCCATCGGCTGGGTATGGATGTCGA
>JBIPMR010000529.1:0-3700 GCA_044369025.1 Luteolibacter sp. | reverse complement strand
CACCTCCGAAGCATTCGGTCGGATCATGCGGGACGCATGCATCCCCAAGACCGTCATGACGCGCACAGGAGAGGCATCACGGAGCTTCCACAGCTTACGTCACACGTTCGCCAGCTGGCTCGCTGAGGCGGACGTTCATGCGGACGTTAGGATGAAGCTCACAGGGCACACAAACGCCAAGACTCACAGCGGATACAGTCACCACGACGAGTCACTTGTCCGCGCCGTCGCCACCCTTCCTAGCCTCTAGGCCCGATCTGACCTTTCCTTCCTAAGCTTGTCGCGCTTGGCGACCAACTCCGCATGCACCCGCGCCTGCTGATCCAGTAGCGCGATTGCGGCGTCCAGTTGCCGTCCCTCCCATCGCTCCATTTTAGGAGCCATCCCGCGATACCATAGCGCGAAACTATGCGAGATACCTTCGATGGTGACGATGGCATGGCTCTTGTCGTAGCTTTTGCCGGATGAGTTGTTGAGGCCGGATTTTTTCGCCGATCCACCGCGTTTCCACCGCTCGTGATTTTTCGCCCATCTGCGGACCTTGACCGTGTCGGGGATTTCCCAGTGTCCGCCTGGGGTTTTAGTGGCACCGAAATCAATCACACCTCTTTCCAGAATCCGCTGGATCTGCCGCTTTTCGACGTTAGCAATTTTCGCCAGTTCCGTTGTTGAAATAAGTGTCATGTGTCGTGCCGGATTTGACACCCCGCAACCAGTGTGAATCAAGCACTAAATAGCGAAAGGACAGAACCACGGTGGATGACATTCCAAACCGGGGCAAAATACGCAGGCGTATCGGAACGCACCCTCGAGAACTGGGAGAAGCTAGGATGTTTCAAGGTGGCGCGAGTCATCGCTCCGGGTAAGAAAAAGGGGCGCGTCCTGATCGACCGGGAGAGTCTCGACAACTACATTGAGCAGTTCATCGGCAACCCACCGCAGGAAATCGCCATGAACGCAAACCGGGGGGCAGTACTATGAGCAAGCCCGAACCACTTCCGGTGGAGCTACTCGTCTCCGATCACTCCCGCCGCCTAACAGTCTCCGGACACCACGCTTGGAGGAAATCCATTTCAAGCACTCGGCCATTCGATGAGGTGGACCTCATGCTTGATGAACACCTCCAGGTTGATCCCTACAACGGAGATCCGCCATCCCGCCGAAAAGACGCGGAGCTTGCAAACCTGCTAGGTCTTCTTGATTCACTCGAAGAAAGGGGGAATGGATGAGCACCGACGCAAAAATCAGTTTCTATAACTCCGCGAAGGACGTTGCACCGTCGAAGGAAATCACGATCCGCGAGCTTGTCCGAATCATTCACGGTGGGGAACACGTGGACGCGGTGGCGCTTGTGAGATCCGCGCAGACCGAGGACGAAAAGAAGGCAGCCAAGATGAAGCTTCCGGCTGTTCAAATCTCCGGGCATGTCACCGAAGGCAACCGGGCGCAGGCGATCCAACAAGGGCGCTTCACACACTCCGGCTGGCTGCAACTCGACATCGACGGCGACGGCTTGAACGGAAACACACCGGAGCAGGCCAGGGCGATCCTCGGCGCAGACCGGCATGTCCTATCCGCTTTCATCACACCATCAGGCAAAGGCGCGAAGGCATTGTTCCGGGTGAAGCCATGCACGCGGGACGAAGAGCACAAGGGCACCTTCCGGGCGGTGGAGAACTATATCGGCGACTCCTTCGGGATGAAGCTCGACCCATCGACCAAGGACACCGGGCGCTTGTGCTATCTATCCGCAGACAAGGATTGCACTTGGAATGGTGCCCCGATGGAGTTTGTTCCGCCCGCTGAGAAGGAACAAGAGCAACAGAAAACACCGGATAGCAAACCAACCGGATTCCCCGAGCCGCCGAAAGCCGAGGGTGTGAATGACTGGGCAATCCGCGCCGCCCGCTATGGTGAACAGCAAGGATGGAGTGAAAGCGAAACAACCGCCAAGCTCGAAAGCTACAACGGCACCCTGCGGCGTTCATTCGCCGAGGGTGAGGTGCAACGGGCAATCCGCAAGGTGTATGACACGCCATCACCTAAGGCCAAGCCGACCCCGGAGACGCTCCGCGCTCGTGCCTATGCCATACGCTTCGACCCCAGCGAAACACCACCACCGGATGAAACGTGCATGGTCATTGGTGACATTCCGATTGCCGCCCGTGGAAACCTAACCGTCCCACAGGGGAAGAGCAAGGTGGGCAAGTCCGCTTTGATCTCCGCCATCCTTGGAGCCGCGCACCGGGGGAACTACAATGCCCAAGGTGACACGCTTTGTGTGGCGTGGCAGGGGGAAAGCACCGGGGCAATCATCCACTTGGACACCGAGCAATCACGATCCGACTGGCACGCGCTGGTTTGCCGTGGAATCACCCGCAGTGGTATCCCTGAGGCGTCACCACGGCTTGTGTCTCTACCGCTGGTCATGTTCTCCCGCGCCGAGCGTCTCGCCATCCTGCGGGCAACCTTGGCGTTTGAATTGGAAGCCAAGGGCGGAATTGACCTCGTGCTGATTGATGGCGTTGCCGACCTTTGTGTCTCACCTAACGATGAGGCCGAGGCGCTAGAATTAGTCTCCCGGCTTCACGCTCTGGCGCAGGAATTTCACTGCCCGATTGTTTGCGTGCTTCACGAGAACCCCGGCAGCGACCAAGGGAAGACACGAGGCCACCTCGGCAGCGAATTGAACCGCAAGGCCTTTGCCAACCTCCGCATCGACAAGGACACGGAAACCGCCGTCTCGACCATCTATGGCACCGACATGCGGAAGCGGGACATTCCGAAGGAGCAGGGTTTCTGCTTTGGGTGGGATGATGCCGCCAGGATGCACACGTTCCAAGGGCGGGCTGGTGGGTTGAAAGCGGCGCAGAGAGAAGAGAAGGCCACCAAGGAGGCGAGGGAGGCTTGGGGGCCGATTTCCGCGCAAATTGCCGCTTCGATGGGACAAAATGAGCTTGTCCCACGCATGACTCCTTTTCTAGCAGCAAAGGCCGAACAGGACATCAATGGGACAGAGAAACCCATGAAAGAAGCCACCATGAGAAAGCGGATGCAACGGGCGGAAACCCTTGGCGTTCTAAGGAAAGAGAAGCTTGGCGGTTGGCTTTACGTTCCAATGGGACAAGTGGGACAGGAGCAGGACAAATGAAACCTGTCCCACCGCCAGCAGTAGGACAAGGACACACCCCCCCTTATAAAGAGGGGGGGTTGTCCCACTGTCCCGTAATGGCAAAAAATCGAATTTCCCCGCCAATGCACACCGACACCACGCTGGACAATGCCGCTCTTTGCGGTTGCGGTTGCGGGCAGCCTATCAAGAAGAGCCGCCGTCCTGATCCGTCAAAGTATCTGCTGGGGCATTCCCCCACGGCAAAAGCCAATCTGACTAACCGTGTATTCTCTGCCGAAGCTCAGAAAAAGGCCAGGGAGGCGTTCGCCCACAATCCCGTGATGAAAAAGGGAACTGGCCACATCAACAGCAGGTCATGGCAAATACGAAGCCCGGCCGGCCGCACCTACCGATTCAGAAATCTGCGGGAGTTCATCCGTAGAAACGCGGGACTTTTCGCGCCCGAAGATACGGAATGGAGAACCAAGCCAGACGGCGACATCACATGCAGAGCGTTCACTGGAATCGCTGGAATATCCATTCGCCTCAAGAATGCGCGAGGCTCTTGGAAAGGTTGGACTTGGTGCT
>JBIPMR010000527.1:0-3703 GCA_044369025.1 Luteolibacter sp. | reverse complement strand
AAAGTCGCCCTCGGCCACCTCTCGCTCAACGCCGGCAAACTCCAGGAAGCCCTCGAACTCTTCGAATCCGTCATCAACGGCCCCTACATCGCCAAAATCCGCGGTGAGGCCGCCCTCCAGGCCGCCCTCACCGCCACCAAACTCGGCGACACCACCCTCGCCGACAAGTATCTCAAACTCGTCCTCACCACCGAAGGCATGGACCCCTTCCGCCCTGACGCGCAGACCGCGCTCATGGCCAACCATTTTGCCAAAAAGGAATACCGCGAGGTCATCGAAATCTTCCGCCGCAGCCCGCTCAAGGCCGAGGGCGAAAAAGAGGCCGACCGCCTCATGATCGCCGCCCGCTCCTACATGCGCCTCAAGCAGCCGAGCGAAGCGCTCCAGCTCTTCCGCGACGTCGAGCGCCTCGTCAAGCCCGAGCGCGACCTCGCCTTCCACGCCTCCTACTACCGGTTGCTTTGTTTTTTCCAAATCGAAGGACGCCACGTCCCCGACCAGGTCGATGCCTTCCTCCAGCTCTATCGCAAATCACGCCCGGATGACGTCCGCATCCACACCGCGCTGATGATGAAAGCCGAAACCCTTTTCGCCAACAAGGAGACCGCCGAAGCCGCCAAAATCTACAACGAAATCAGCGCCTCCATCGTCAGCGAAAAGAACCGCCCCGGCCTGCTCTATCAGCGCGGCTGGTGCCTCTCCGAAGCTGGCGATCCCCAGGGCGCGATCCGCTCCCTCACCGAGTTCATCGCCAAATATTCCGACGATCCCCGCGCCCCGTCCGCCTACGCCAAGCGCGCCAAGGCCTACGCCGAAATCGCCGAGCCGTCCAAGGCCATCGCCGACTTCGACCGCCTCACCGCCGGCGGAATGCCCGAGGACCTCGCCTCCTTCGCCTGGCTGGAGTCCGCCCGCATGCGCCGCAGCGAAAGCAACATCGTGGACATGATCGTCCGCTACCAAGGCCTGCTCCAGAACGTCAAAAACCTCAGCGACAACCTCGTCGCCGAAGCCAACTACTGGATCGGCTGGGGAAAGGTGAAAACCAACGCCGCCAAAGAAGCCATTCCGTTCCTTGAAAAAGCCCGCACCCTGCGCCCCGACGCCTACCGCAAGCACGCCGGCATCCTGCTCGCCCTCGGCTACTTCGCCTCCCAGGACCCGCTGAAACTCGCTGCCGAAATCAACCTCGCCATCGAGGGCGACTACGAAACCGACATCCCCGACCAAGCCATCCAGTGGTCCGGCATGCAGTCCTACAACGCCGGCGATTACGCCTCCGCCGCCAAGTCCCTCGACCTCGTTTCCAACCCCAAGGAACCCCGCGAAACCGCCAAGGAAGTCTGGCGCTACCTCGCCAAGGCCCGCCTCGAATCCGGCGATGCCGAAGGCGCGCTCACCGCCGTCAACAACGTGCTCGCCGTCGAGGACAATCCCGGCTGGAAAGCCGATGGATTGTTAGACCGCGGCCGCGCCCTGCTCACCCTCCAGCGTCCCACCGAAGCCCGCATCGCCGCCGACGAAGCGCTCGCGCTCCGCCCGCAAGGCCGCACCAGTGCCGGACTCCGCATCCTCCTCGGCGATCTCGAAACCGAGGCCAAGGACATGGGCAAAGCCACCGCCGCCTACCTCTACGTCGCCGAGTTCAGCGTGGACAAGGACCTCAAGCCCCTCGCCATCTGGAAACTCATCAAGGCCTACGAGCAGCAGGGAAATCCCCAGGAAGCCGCCAAATACAAAAAGCAGCTCGAAACCGAGTTCCCCAGCTGGAAGGCGCCCTAAGCAGCGGCGGAATCCGTCCGCCGTCGCCCATGAGCTGCCCATGAATCGCGGCCTGCCTCCCGACATTGTCTTTCTCATGGGCCGGGCGGATAGAGTCCAACCCTCCTTCGATTTCAGAACTTCCCGCACGCTCCTTGCGCCGACCGCGCAAATGCGGTGGATTCGCCCATGCGCCAGATCCTTTTCTTCCTCGCCGCCGCGGCTCCGTTCGTTCTCACCACTCCGGCCCGTGGAAATCGCCCGCCTACTTCGGCACCATCGACCGCCCTCTGGAGCACAACGCCTTCAACGGTTCGCGCCGAGAGCTCGACACGTTTTGGGTGAAACACTCGTGGGTGCCCCGCTGAAACGGCGAAGCATCCATGGGGAGCACACGCGCCTCGCGTGTTGTCTTTGGCGCCCTCGCCGAAGACTGGCGTTTCAGGCCATTCCCCTCGGTTTTCCGCCCCACTACCCAAAACGCCCGACCTCCATCGCCTCAATCTCACGGAACGACGCATCCCCCGCGAGCAGATCCGCCACCAGCCGGCCGCTGACCGGTGCAAGACTCAGCCCCATCATCGCGTGGCCGCTGGCGGCTAGTAGATTTGAAAACCCGCGGATTTTCCCCAGATACGGAATCCCGTCGGGCGACACCGGACGCAGCCCCGCCCACGGCGCGATCCCTTCGAAATCGCGCTCCGAAAAATTCGGGAAATACGCGTGGACCGATTTCACGATGCCGCGCACCCGCGCCGGATTGATGGAAAGATCCAGCCCGCCGACTTCCATCGTCCCGCCGAAGCGCAGCTTGCCGCCCATCGGCGTGATCGCCACTTTCGCCTCCGCGAAGATCGAACAAAGCTGCGGCGTTTGCGGCGGATGGGGAAGTGTTAGCGAATAGCCCTTGCCCGCCTGAAGCGGCAGTTTCACCCCGATCATGGCCAGCAACCGCGGCGTCCACGAGCCGCCCGCAAGCACGAACTGCCCGCCTTCGAAGCGCCGTCCATTTCCTCCGATAGAATTCACCCGGCCATGGGCGGCTTCGATCGAATCGATCTCCACCCCGCTTTCGATCACACCGCCGAGTTCCATAACCCGCCGCCGCATCGCCGTCATGAAGCGCGCCGGATCCAGATGGCAGTCCTGCGGGAAATACACCGCGCCCGCCACATCCATCGTGATGCCGGGGTCGAGTCTGGCGGTTGCCGCCGCATCGAGAACCTCGGCGGTTAGACCGATCTCTCTAGCAGCGTGCGCCACCTCCGCCTCCTCATCGAGTCCCTTCACGGTCTTGCAAAGCATCAGCAAACCCCGCTTCGCCAATCCGAAATCCTGATCCTCCGCCAGCTCCGCGAACAGCCGCCGGCTTTCCAGATTCAGATCGCGCAGCAACTCGCGCGACGCCGCGACGTGCCGCTCGGTGGAGTGCCGGTAGAACAACCACCCCCAGCGCATCAAATCCACATTCATCCGCGGCCGCACGTAGAACGGGCTTTCCGGATTGAACATCCAACGCAGCCCTTTCGCGATCATGCCCGGCGCGGCCAGCGGCGTGAAATGGCTGGGCACGATCATGCCGGCGTTGCCCATCGAGCAATTGTCCGCGCCCGCCGCCTCGCGTTCGATCAGGGTGACGGCCAGACCGCGCCGCAAAGCATAATACGCCGAGCAAAGCCCGATGACTCCGCCGCCCACGATGATCACGCGCTTGTTATCCATATCCTCAATCCTAAACCCTCCGTCTTGACCGCCTACCCAGAAATTCCTGAGGAAACCGCACGCCCATCTCAATCACCGGCGGGAGTGACGTTTTCAATCAGGAACGCGGCGTCCTGGCCGTCACCGTTCGACGCTTCCCCGAAGCCGACCAGATAACTGTTCTCGAGCTTTTTCCCTTGGAAAAACCGCACCGGATAGACCCGCACCGTGTGGCCGATGG
>JBIPMR010000526.1:0-3721 GCA_044369025.1 Luteolibacter sp. | reverse complement strand
ATTTTGGAACCGCAGGGGATCAAGACGCTGGTCACGATCCCGCTGGTGTATGATTCCAAGTGTCTCGGCTTCGTGGGCTTCGATGCGGTCAGGCAGCGGAAGTCCTGGTCGCCTGAGGAGTTGACCCTGCTGCGGATGCTGGCGGAGCTTTTCACCAACGCGGAGATCGGCAGGCGCAGGGTCGAGGCGTTGGAGCAAGCGCGCTGCCAGGCGGAGTCCGCCGAACGGCTGCTGCGGCGCGCGGTGGAGGCGGGCAAGGCGGCGATTTGGGAAACCGACGAGCGCAGCGAGCGCGTGCACTGCGTCTTCGGCTGGGCGGGCCTGTTGGGCGAGGAAATCGACCATACCTGGATGCCGCTGGCGGATTTTTACACGAGAATCCACCCGGGCGATCGCGAGCGGGTGAGCGCGCATGTGCTCGCGGCGGCGGGCGCGCCCGGCAAGGCGCTGCAAGTCAGTTTCCGCATCCGCCACCGCGAGCAGAGGTGGGTGCCCGTGCTGGCGTGCGGCTTTTTCGAGTTTGATGGCGCGGGGCGGCTGCTGCGGATTTCCGGCAGCACCGTGGATGTCACCGAGAGTCTGCTCGACGATGAAAAAGCGCGCAAACGGCTGGAGCTGGACAGCAAGCTGCTGGTGGTTTCCTCGCGGTTCGTGGATATCGAGTGTTACAATTCCGCGGTGAACTCGGCCTTGGCCGAGGTGGGGCAGTTTTCCGGAGCCTGCCGGGCGCACCTCATCCTCCTGGACCGGGAGCGGCAGGTGATCAACAACACGCACGAATGGTGCGCGCCGGGAGTCCCGTCGGAAATCGCCGCCAGCCAAAACCTGCATCTCACCCTCATCGGCGATGTGCTTTCAAAGCTCGAGCAGGGCGAGGTGGTTCATTTCCCGGACACGCTCAGGATGGATTCCTCCTTGGATTTCGTGAAGCTCCTGTGGGAGCAAGGGATCCTCTCGATGGTCCTCGTCCCGCTGATGACGGGCGGGCGGCTGGAGGGATTTCTCGGGCTTGAATGCACGACTGGCCCCCGCGAGTGGGCGGCCGAGGACGTGACGATGCTGCGCAACGTGTCTGAAATTCTCGCCGGCGCGCTGTTCCGCAACCGCGCCGAGCTGGCGATCCGGTCCAGCGAGACGCTGCACCGCACGATTCTCAACAGTCTGCGGGAGGCCGTGTTCATGACCGATGCGAGCGGCCGGATCACCTTCGTCAACCAGAGTTGGAAATCCGTCACCGGGCTTGCGACCGGCTCGGCGGTGGGCATCAAGCTCTCCGACATGCTCGGTCCGGTGAACCAAGTGGACGAGGAACTCAAGCTGATGATCCTGCTCGCGGGCGGGACGGTGGAACGCTATGTCGTCCGGGTCGGCGCGTCGGAGCGGGAGGCGCGCTGGCTGTCACTCCAGCGGCTTCCCCTGACCGATGCCGCGGGCGTGGTCCAAGGCACGCTCGGCACGATCATGGACGTGAGCGATCAACGGAGCTGGGAGGAGGGGCTCATTGCCGCGAAGATCAAGGCGGAGTCCGCCAACGACGCCAAGACGCTGTATTTGTCCAACCTCAGCCACGAATTGCGCACTCCGATGCACGGCGTCATCGGGATGCTCGAGTTGATGATGGAGCAGCGGATCCCCGAGGAACAGCTGCAAGCCCACGCCGCCGATGCCCGGTCCTCCGCGATCGCGCTGCTCCGCCTGCTCGATGACATCCTCGACATCGCAAAATGCGAGCGGGGACTCATCAAACTGGAGGAAAAACCCGTGGACCTGACGGCGGTGACCAAAGGCGTGGCCGGGATGTTTGCGGCGGAGTCGGCCAAAAAGGCGGTCTCATTGCATTGCCAGATCGATGCGGGCATTCCGCCGGTGTTCCTGACCGACGAGCTGAGGTTCCGGCAGATCCTTGGCAACATTTTGAAAAACGCCGTGACCTACACCCATTCCGGCTCGGTTTCGGTCAGGCTTTTGCGCCTGCCGGAGTCCACCGATCTGGCGCGCGAGCCCGGCCAGCAGCTGATCCGCCTCGAGGTGGCGGATACCGGGATCGGCATCGCGGCGCACGAGCTGCCGGGAATTTTCGAGCCCTTCGTCCAGCTGAGCGACAGCGCCCACAAAAATGGCGGCAGCGGGCTGGGGCTGGCCATCGTCCACGAACTCGTCGGCCTGCTGGCGGGGCGCATCACCATCGACAGCCGCCAGGGCGAGGGGACCTGCGTGCGGGTGGATCTGCCATTGACCCCGGCGCGGCACGGGGCTTTCCCGGAGCTGGCTCCCGCCGCGGCGCGTGACTTCCGCGGCTCGTTCCAGGGGCTGCGGATTCTGGTGGCGGAAGATAACGAGATCAGCCGGATCGTGGCCCGGGAACATTTGGAAACGCTCGGCGGCGAGGTGCGGACCGTGGTCAACGGGCTGGAGGCGGTCGCCGCGTGCGAGCAGGCTTTCTATCACATCGTATTCATGGATTGCCTGATGCCGGTGATGGACGGTTTCCAGGCGGCCGAGAGCATCCTCGCCGCCTCGGCGCTGAGCCGGCGGCCGGTGATTGTCGGCTGCACCGCCAATACCTCGGACAAGACCACGGCGATGTGTTTCGCGGCAGGCATGAGTGCGGTGATCAGCAAACCCTACACGCGGATCCAGCTGGCCCATGGCCTGGGCCCGCTGTTGCCGGACTGGAGCGCCGAACATCCCGCTGCGGGCGGCGCGGGATCTGAAGCGCCGCTCGTTCTCAGCCAGGTGGTCTTCGATCCCGGGGTCCTGCGCTCGTTTGACGCGCCGATGGGGCGTGATGACTTGATCTCACCGAGGTTGATTGCCATTTTCCGGGCGGAGTCCCCGCGGCAGGTGGCTGCCACCCTTGCGGCGATCCGCCTGGGGGACGCCGATGGCACGAGGCGGGCGGGCCATGCGCTCAAAGGCTGTGCCCTGTCGCTGGGATTGAACGCCCTGGCGGAACTCTGCGGGCATCTTTCCGATTCCGAGGCGGACGAGGGTTGCGATGGCGAGCCTCGCGCCGGCCTTCTCCAGCTGGGCGAGCGGCTGGGTCTGGAGCATGCGAAGGCGATGGAAGCGCTTGCGCTTTTTCATGCGGAAAAGAGCTGATTCCGGGCAAAGTCGGCATGGGAATGGATCCTGATGGGTTGCTTTGCTTGGGTGAGGAATGGCTTGTGGAATCCGCCGGGACGGACGGATCGAGCTTGGGGCGACCGCTTTGCGGGGAGCCCGCCCGGCGCGGGAGACGGTCTCCAGGCAATGGGCTGCCGGGATTTGCGTGCGTGCCCCCCGGCCCCGGATTCGCGGCGGGGTGCGGGGCTGGCGGCCAACGGTTTTGGCGGGTTTACCCTGATTTCCGGGATGGGTTCAGCCGCAAGAGCGCGCAAACACCGCAAAAACACAGGCTGCAATTCAGCCCTGTCCTTGGAGAGTTTCCTTTTAATGCAAAATTTGCATCTACGGTTTGGTTTTTTCCAGCGGTTGAACATTGGCGGGCGTGCGGTCTGCTGGTAATCCTGCGACCAGAACTGTTCGGCATGCTTCCTGCTCGGCAGGAATTTTTTCTGCGGACGATTCAAATAAACGCTTGTACTGTTAGACCCGCTCCGCTTTCCTTCTTTCGTGGCTCGGACCAAGGACATCATCGACGAGAACAAGCTTTCCCGCTGGAGGCTTCTTGATGATTTCCGCCAACGCCTCGCCAACGCCCAGGCAGCTGCGGCACCCA
>JBIPMR010000525.1:0-3722 GCA_044369025.1 Luteolibacter sp. | reverse complement strand
GCACCGGTGGTCCTGGGCGCCGCACAAAGCTGGAATGTCGCCAGCGGCCGGACCTTGAGCGTGAACGGCGGTGTCACTGGCAGTTCCTCCTTCACTGTCGAGGGTGCGGGCAAAGTCTCACTTGCAGGAGTGGCCACCCATACTGGAAACACCACCATCAACCCCGGAGCGACCCTTCTAACCAGCGCGGCGAGCGTGCTGCCCGCCGGTGCCACTGCCGGCGGCCTGGTGGTGAATGGCACGCTGGATCTGAACGGCACGTCGCAATCCATCAACGGCCTCAGTGGCAGCGGCGTCGTGGACAACACGGGCGGCGGTGAGGCTGTTCTAACGGTTGGTGGCAACGATGTCGCGGTCACCTTCAGTTGCAGCCTCCAAAACACCACCGGCACGCTGGCCTTGCTGAAGACGGGGGGCGGAGGCATCACCCTGCCCAGAGCAAGCACCCACAGCGGCGGGTTCACCAACAACGCCACCGGCAATGTGTCTCCACAAAACAATGCGGCATTCGGCAGCGGCCCAGTGGTGATGAACGCTGCCACCCTTTACTCGACTGCGGGCACCTACACCTTCAACAATGCGCTCACGCTGAACGGCGCCGTGTTGCGCGTTGGTGGCGGTAGCGGCCGCACCCTGACATGGACCGGACCGGTGAGTGTCACTGCGGATTCCATCATACAATCTGATGGCACCACAGGGGGCATCACGGTGTCGGGAAGCGTGACCAATCACGGATTTACGCTCAGCTCGGCTCCTAACGGCACGTCCAATACCATCTCCGGCCCCATCAGTGGCAGCGGCACCATCATGTCTGCCACCTTTGCCACCGGGGCGCTGAACCTGAATGCTGCCAATCCCTTCGGCGGCAGCTATCGAGCGGCCATGGGCACCTTGAAAATCGGTAACGCGCTCGCCATGCACAACGCCACCCTCGACATGAACGCGGCTGACGTGGGCGCAGTGAATCTAAACAACCTCAACGCGACCCTCGGAGCCCTCACCGGTTCGCGAAATCTTGGCTTGGGCAGCGGCACAGTTTCGATCGGCAACAACCACCTGAGTTCGACCTACAGCGGCGTGTTGGGCGGAACCGGCTCGCTGGTGAAAACCGGCAATGGAACGCTGACGCTTTCCGGTCCTAACAGCTACTCCGGCACCACCAGCGTGAATGCCGGTACGCTGGCCTTGGGTGCGCGTAACGTCCTCCCGGATACAGCGGTGTCCATCGGCAACGCCACCCTGAATGCCGCCACTTTCACCGACACCGCAGGCACCCTGGACGTCACCAGCACCGCGTCCATCAACCTTGGCGCGGAAGCGGCCCTCGCCTTCGCGAACAGCAGCGCGGTGGATTGGACGGGCGGCACGCTCCACATCACCGGCACCTTCGTTTCAGGATCGTCGATCCAATTCGGTGCCACCAGCGGCGGCCTGACTCCCGTCCAGCTCGCCCTGATCACGGTGAACGGCGGCGGCGGTCCTTTCATCCTCGATGCGAACGGTTTTCTGGCAACGCCTCCGATCGCCGATCCCTACACCCTTTGGTCCGGGGGCGCGGCCTTCGACGCCGATGCCAACGAAGATGGGGTGGAAAACGGTCTCGCGTGGTTGCTCGGCGCGGCCAGTCCGTCCGAAAACGCCATCAGCAAGCTGCCCGCGGTCAGCCAGACCGGCGGCGATCTGGTGCTGACCTTCCGCTGTTTGAAAGTGGCCGGACGCGGCGGCGCGCAACTCAACGTGCAACACAGCAGCGACCTCGGCCTCACCGATGTCTGGGCTTCCACCGAGGTGCCGGATGCCGACAGCAACGTCAACAACGTGGCGTTCGACACCACCGCTGACGGCGACTTCATCGACGTGGTGGCCACCATCCCCACAGGCGAAGCTGCAGCCGGCAAGCTCTTCGGCCGTCTCAAGGCGGAGCGCACTCCCTAACCGATTCCGGGTTGAACCTGAATTCAGAAATGAGAACCACGGAATAATCGGAACACACGGAAACGAAGAGAGAAACAAACCATCATGCATTTACAACAAAGGTGAGAACTTCATACGCCACATCTCACTCTTTTTCCGTGTATTCTGTGTATTCCGTGGTTGCCCATCTTCCTTTACAGGTGAAATAAAACGCCCGGCTCCTGAGCGGAGACGGGCGTTTTTAAAGAGGGGATCGGCAGGAAAAAATCCTGCGTCACGGATTATTCGCCGAGGCCGAAGCGGACGAAGCGGGTCACCGTGAGGGTGTCGCCGAGCTCCTTGCCCTTGGCTTCCAGCAGGGCGGAAACCTTGATGTCGGAATCCTTCACAAATCCTTGCTCGAGGAAGCAGCTTTCGGCGAAGAACTTGCCGATTTGACCCTTGAGGATGTTTTCGATGATGTTCGCAGGCTTGCCTTCGGCTTCGAGACGGGCGCGGAAGATGTCGAGCTCGTTGTCCACCACGGATTGCGGGATGTCGTCGCGGGAAAGTCCCTTGGGCGCGCAAGCGGCGATGTGCAGCGTGAGGTCCTTGATGAGTTCCTTGAAGCTGTCGGTGCCCTTGGTGTCCGGCTGGGTGGTGCCGACTTCGATCAGCACGCCAACCTTGCCACCAAGGTGGATGTAGGAGGCGACCACGCCGCCCGGAGCTGCGTCGTAGCGGACGTATTTGCGGAATTGGAGGTTTTCGCCGACTTCACCGACTTTGGCTTTGATGGTGTCATCGAGGGATTGCTCGCCGTGTGGATGGGCGAGGGCGGCGTCGAGATCGGCAACGGTGGAAGCGGCGAGTGCGTCGGCGATGTCGCCGACGAAGGCCTGGAAGCTTTCGTTTTTCGAGACAAAGTCGGTTTCGCAGTTCAATTCAAGCAGCAGGCCGGAAGTGGCATCGGCGTTGATGCGGGCGGTGATGACGCCTTCTTTGGCGGCGCGATCGCTCATTTTCGCGGACTTCATGATGCCCCGCTCGCGGAGCAGCTTGATGGAGGCGTCGATGTCGCCGTTGGTTTCGGTGAGGACTTTTTTGCAGTCCATCATGGGGGCGCTGGTCTTGTCGCGGAGTTCTTTGACGATTGATGCGGTGATCATTTTTGAGGAAAAGTAGGAGGTGTTGAGAGAAAAAAGGGCGGCCCGTCGGGTGACAGGCCGCCCGGGGATTTGAGGAATTAGTTTTTGCGGGCGGCGACCATGGCATCGACCAGATTCTGGAGGATGATGCGGATCGAGCGGATCGCGTCGTCATTGCCCGGGATCGGGAATTGGACGAGCGCCGGGTCGGCGTTGGTATCCACCAAGGCGATGATCGGAATGTTGAGGCGGCGGGCTTCGGCGACGGCGATGGTTTCACGGGCGGAATCGACGATGACGACGGCGTCAGGCTTCTTGTCCATGTCGCGCACGCCACGAAGGTTGCGCAGGAGTTTTTCGCGCTCGCGGCCGAGGGCGGCGAGTTCCTTTTTCGACATCGCCTTGAATTCAGGCTGCTTCTCGATGGTTTCGAGATACTTGAGGCGCTCGACCGACTTGCGCACGGTGAGGCTGTTGGTGAGCATGCCGCCGAGCCAGCGGTGGTTGACGTAGTGTTGGCCGGTCGCTTCTGCGGCTTCGCGGATGGCGTCCTGAGCTTGGCGCTTGCAGCCGACGAACAGGACTTTTTTGCCCTTGCCGACGAGGTCGGCGAGGAAATCGGAGGCTTTATCGAGCTGCTGGACGGTTTTTTCCAGGTCGATGATGTAGATTCCGCCTTTG
>JBIPMR010000524.1:0-3725 GCA_044369025.1 Luteolibacter sp. | reverse complement strand
CCGCCGTGGCGATTTCCCGCCAGATGAACAGAACCTTGGTCACATGTGGCAGCACCGTGGCTTTCAGACTGTATTTGGCATCAGAAAAATCGACTTCACGCCACCCATCATTCGCCGAATAGCGTGCGACGCAGGAATCCCAGTAAAATGTGGGTGGTTGATACTGGCTCAATGAGTGAATATTCCTTACATTCTGATGGAAAAGTTCGTTCGTGTATTCGTTCGAGAACTTCGTCTCGTCCTTTTGAGTGCTCGTCCAGTTGCTCCACTCGGGTCCTTTTGCAACATGGGTCCTACGATAGGAATCGGGGGTGGCGAAGTAGTTTTCGTCAATCTCAGGTTCTCCCACCAAGTCGCCACCGCGGATCCTGTAAATCCCATTCGGATCCGATTGAAAATCTTCCCTACTTAGAAGAGTCGTAATTTCACCATCATGATTGATGGTGGCGACCCATTCGCTGTCGTCGTCGCTGGTGCCTTCGGCATCGCTGAAACCGGAGGCTGATCCGGTTTCGTCGAAGCGGGTGAATGAGTTTCCGGATTCACTATCAGACCAAGAAGATTCGTAGAAGTACGTGTAGGCACTTGCGTAGGTTGAGTTCGCGTAAATCCCTGAAAAACCATTCATTTCAACGATAACCGGGGTGAGAGACTCTGATGATGACTGGGTCATACCCTGCCGTGTTGACCCTCCGATATAGCGGATTTCTATATTCGCCTCAGACTGGTAATCTTGCTGCAGATACGAGCGGTAAGCGCTGGCCACCGCAAGTCCGTCCGCTGAGGTGAAAATGTCGGGTTCGGGACCGGGCCATCCCATTTTTTTGGAGTAGCTTTTCCTTTGCTCGAAATCGGTCGAGAACGAATTGATGACAAGTATGTCGGTGGACTGACCGTCCGGTCTCTTGGCGCCATCATGATGTGGTGTTCCGGCAAGAAGTTCCACAAGATTGATGTAGCCATCAGCGTCCCAGTCCTCGTAGCCATCTGTCTGGCCGTTTGCGTTCTGGTCGCGGTTGAGGGGATCCAGCCCGGCTCTCATTTCGTCGCTATCGCTCATGCCGTCTCCGTCCGTGTCCTTCGCGAAGGGATCGGTGCCGCGGGCGAATTCCTCGGCGTTGGTCAGGCCGTCGCCGTCCTCGTCGGCGTTTCCATCGGTGATGCGGTTCGCACTTTCCCAGTCATCCGGTAAGCCATTGTGATTGGAGTCGTTGTTGGGAGCGAGTTGGACAATGAGTCTTTGGTTCTGGGCATTGGTGGTGGTGAGGGTGATGCGGCCGTTGGAGGCGATGTGGTTGGGGGTGATGGACTTGGGATAGAGGGTGGCGAAGGGGACGGGCGCGGCGGAGGGGCTGTTCTTGATGCGCAGGGCTTCAAGGCGGATGCAGGTGCCGTCCGGGGTGATCTGGAAGGGCTTGGGGCCTGTGCCGAGCAGGCGTTGGTTTTGGTCGGAGAGGCGTGAGACGGATTCGGAGCCGAGACCCGGTTGGCGGACGCGGGTGAGCGTGCCAGAGTCGAGATCGAAGAGGTAACGGCGCGCGACCGATGTCAACTGGCGGGTGGGTTCGCTGCGGGAGAGAAGCAGCTTGCGGTCGTTAGAGAAGCGGAGGATCGAGAAGGACGTTGAGACGCCGGGAGCGCTGGGAATCGGGTGGTTGGTGTATCCGGCGCCGCCGGTGTTCAGGCGGATTTCACTTTGGTAGTGGGAGGGCAAGCCATTGGCCGGTGGGACGTATCGGTTGAACAGTGCGATGGCGGCTCCATGATCGTTGAGATGCTGCCAGGAACTTCCAGTCGGAAGTGTGCGTTGATGGTTTCCTTCGTGGTCAAGCAGGTGGCGTCGGTTCGGCGAAGACGAAGTGTGAATCCGGAGCGTTCCGGAGGGTGAAACCCCTTGCGGCACCGGAGAAAGAATTTCGCCGGTGCTCAGAATGGGGGACGGTCCTTGTTTGAGGTTCTGTTCCACGGTGCTCCACGGGATCCACAAGGATTCGTCCATTGCGTTGGCTGCGTCCGGGATGAGGAAGTAATCGTCGGTTGATGAATAGTGGTCTTCCCATGAATCATAGGAATCCGTGTAGCGTCTGAACCAGCCCCGGGCGGCTCCGGTGGCTGCGTCCAGCGCGTAGGAAACAGACTCGGAGGAATTGGAGTAGTCCGGCCACTCATCGTTGTAACGGGAGCGATAGCTTGCGGATGGCAGGGGAACCGGAGCGCCATTTCCAGCGGCCAGCATCCGGTTCTCCTGGATCGATTCGTCGATGTGGAAGCCATCGGGAGCGTATTCACGGAAGTATTGGGACTGTCCGGTGAAGATGAGGTTTCCGGCGTCGTCGGCGGCGGTGACGGCGGGGTAGGACCCAATGGTGTCGGTGAGGCGGGTTTCGACCTTGTAGATGCCGGTGGGGGTGGTGCCGATCTGCGACTCGCGGAGGTTGGTGACGCGGTCGCCATCGGGATCAAGGGTGGCATCGGAGGGGTCGAGCGGGAGGAGTCCCCAGGAGACTTCCCAGCCGTCTTTCATGCCGTCGCCGTCGCTGTCCGGATTGCGGGGGTGGGTGCCGTTGAGGAATTCCTGGAGTTCGGATAGCCCGTCGGAATCCGAGTCGGCCGTCGGACTGTTTTTGACGAAAGGATTGAAGGAGTATTGGTTTTCGAAGGTGTCCGGCAGTCCATCGCCGTCGGTATCGCGGTCGGGAGTGAGGAGAATCGCCGTGTTTGCCCCGTCCTTCCATGCGGTGCCGAGGAGGCTGCCGTTGGGATTCATTGAGGTGATGGTATTGAGGGTGTAGCCTGAGAATCCGGGAAGACAGGAATCCAGCCGGAAGGCTTTTCCCTGGCGCCAGAGGGTCGGGATCTGGGAGGAAGCTGGGCTTGTGTGAAGGGAGCGGCCTAGCATTTCCCCGGCATCGTTGAGAGAGTGGAACGTGAAACTGGTGCCGGGGTCGGACTGGATCTGGAGCTGCCAGGTGGACTGCAAGGTCGCGGGATCGCCGAGTCGCCTGGCGATGAAGGGCTGGGATTTGAAGCTACCATTCACGAGAGTTTGCACCATGCCTCCGACGAGGCCGACGGGCGACAGGATATGGATGCTGGAATAATTACCGCCGAGGGCACCGAGATCGGTCGCCACTCCTGCGAGTGACCAAACCGTGGCGCGTTGTTGGCCGCCGGCGATGGTGGAGTTTCCGACGATGGAGGGATTGGAGCCGTTAGAGATGCCAATGACCCTCGACCAGGTGCCGCCAGCGGGCGCGGGAAGGGCGATCACCGATTGGACGATGCCAGCGGGGCCAACCTTCCAGAGGATGCCGCGGTCCTGTGAACCTTCCCTGCCGGTGGCAACCACGTAGCCCGCGTCGTTGACATGGAGCTGCGCGTATGGGCTGACGGTAAGGCCGACGGGAGCAACGAGAACGACGGGGCGGAAGTTCTCCGTGCTGGAAACCGGCATTTTCCACACGATAGGCTCGGAGATGTTTGAGTTGGATGCCCGGGCGCGGGTGCCGACAAGGTAGCTTCCGGAGGGGGAGAAACGGAGATTCGAGACGGAGCTGATATCGTTTTCCGTGGCGGCACCGGAGAGCGGGATGGGAAGCTCGGAAGGAGAAGCCCAGTAGGTGAAGATAGTGGGGCTGGTATCGATCTGGGCGATGGCTGCGCCGGTGGCGGACCAAGCCTTGGGATAACTTGTTTGCGTGCCATGTGTCGAATAGTAAGCGAGA
>JBIPMR010000523.1:0-3734 GCA_044369025.1 Luteolibacter sp. | reverse complement strand
GCAAGGACATCATCCACCGCAATCCGGTGAAAGCCGGCCTCTGCCACGAACCGAGCCACTGGCAATGGTCCAGCGCCGGAAGCGCAGCCCCCACCCGGGACCGCTGACGTCCTCGTCGGCATGGCGAATGGGAAGCCAACGGGAAAGCCGGAACGACACCTCGTTGACACATCATTCGCTGGCCGACGGGGACGTCGGCGCTCCCGGGGACGTCGGCGCTCCCGGGGACGTCCTCATGATCGCAGTTGAAAGCGAAAAGATTGCTTCATGACTCGCTGAGCCCATCTTCGGCACTGCGAATGCTTCGCCAACGGGAAAGCCGTGAACGACAACCCGTTGATCCCTCATTCACTGGCCGACGGGGACGTCAGCGCTCCCGGGGACGTCGGGACGTCGGCGCTCCCGGCCGGCGATGCAGCTGCCTCCGTTCCCAGGCACGGCGGTGAATGGCATTCGCGCGGCTACCTGCCACACCGGGACCGCACCCACCTGCTTCAATCCATCACCTTCCGCCTGGCCGACAGCCTGCCACAAACCGTGCTGAAGCAGTTGGCAGCGAAGCTCCTGTTGCTTCCTGAGGTCCGCAAGGACATCGAAAAACGCAAAAGCATCGAGCAATGCCTCGATGCGGGCATGGGCTGCTGCGCTCTCGCCAATCCCGCTGCCGCCGCGTGTGTGCAAAGATCACTCCTCCACTTTGATGGTGACCGATATCGCGTCCTCGCTTGGGTCATCATGCCCAACCACGTGCATGTTCTCGTCGATCCGCTGCAACCCGTTGCGAACATGGTCCAGGGATGGAAATCGTTCACCGCGCGCTGGTTGCTTGCGCACAACGAGCAACTCGGATTAGGCATCCCCGATCCCCACCATGTCTGGATGCGTGAATACTGGGACAGGTTCATCCGCGATGGCGACCACTTGCGTGCGACCATCGACTACATCCACCGCAATCCGGTGAAAGCCGGCCTCTGCCACGAACCGAGCCACTGGCAATGGTCCAGCGCCGGAAGCGCAGCCCCCACCCGGGACCGCTGACGTCCTCGTCGGCATGGCGAATGGGAAGGCAACGGGAAAGCCGGAACGACACCTCGTTGACACCCCGGGACCGCCGACGTCCTCGTCGGCATGGCGAATGGGAAGCCAACGGGGAAGCCGGAACGACACCTCGTTGACACCCCGGGACCGCCGACGTCCTCGTCGGCATGGCGAATGGGAAGCCAACGGGAAAGCCGGAACGACACCTCGTTGACACTTCATTCGCTGGCCGACGGGGA
Source organism: Luteolibacter sp. (assembly GCA_044369025.1). Classification (GTDB taxonomy): domain Bacteria; phylum Verrucomicrobiota; class Verrucomicrobiia; order Verrucomicrobiales; family Akkermansiaceae; genus Luteolibacter. Next base: position 2,457 of record JBIPMR010000523.1, on the reverse strand, counting down.
CGTCGGCGCTCCCAGGGCCGACGAGGACGTCGGCGCTCCCAGAGCCGACGGGGACGTCGGCGCTCCCGGGGCTTACCACGTCAACTCCATGCCGATGCCGAAGAGGCGCGGTGGCGCGGCTTTGCCGGTGACGGACAGCCCGACGCCGGAGTTGTCGGAGCGAAACAACGCGTAGTCATCGTCCAACAAATTCGACCCGAAGGCGTAAACCCGGGCATGCTCCCAGGCATAACCGATCCGGGCGGAGAGCAGCTGGCGGGATTCCAATTCGGTCACTTGCGGACTACCGACCTCGCTGTAGGTGCGGTCCGCATACGAAAAGAGCGTGGAACCAAACCAACCGGTCGCGTGGCGGTAGTCGATGCCCACCGAAGCCATCCATTCGGGGGCATTCGGAAACGCCTGACCCGCACGCTCGACCCCATTGAGGGTCAAGGCATCGAATTCAGTCCGCACCCAGGCGAGTGCGCCGGTCACCGTCAGGGCCTCGGCGGGCTGCCAGCGGGCTTCCAGCTCCGCCCCTTGGCGACTGGCGTCAGCCGCATTGTCAATGAGCGTGTCGATGCGGGAAAACCCACCCGGCACATTCACCGGCACTTGCTGGTCGTCGATCCGCGAATCAAACAGCGCGGCATTGACCTGGAGGGTCTCGGTGACGGCAAGCCGGGTAAACAGCTCGGTATCCCAGGCGTATTCCGGATCATAATTCCGGGTGAGGCCCAGCGACGGCGCATAACTGGTGCCGCCGCCCCGATACCCCCGCGCCACTTGGATTCCGAAGGTGCGGTCGGGCTGCGGGCGCCAGGACACACCCAGCTGGGGCAACCAATCCGTCGCTGTCGTCTGGTGGGCGGATGACGACGGCAACGGGCCGAAGGCCGATGCGTAGTCAAGTTCCCGCTCCTCGTGATTGAGCCGCAGCCCGCCGGTCAGGTGAAATTTCTCGACGAACTCCCAGTCACCCCGGCTGTAGAGTGCGGCGATATCGACCGTTTCCGACCCTTCGTTTGCAAACGGGCTGCCGGTGGGAAAGGGAGCAAATCCCACTCCCGCACTGCCAAAGTTGTATTCGCTGTGTTCGGCATAGACTCCGACGAGCCATTGCCATGGGCCCTCGTGATCGGCGACAAACAGGTCTTGGCTCAAGCGCGTTTCGTTTCTGAATCCGGCAATAAGCCAATTGAGCATGGAGGAGGCGTCGAGGTCGTAGGACTGCTCGATATCGAGCCGCTGGATGGCGGTGACGGATCTCAGCTCCAAATCCTGCGGCAGGGCGACCGTCGCGTTCAGCGTGGCGGCCAGCCGGTCCGCCGGATAGGCAGAATCCGTGTTCAGCGAGGTCTCGCGTTCAAACAGGCTGCCGCCCGGTTCCTCCACCACCATCGCGAACGGATTGCCGCGCAACCGATCCTGCACCACGGCCAGATCGAAAGTGGCGTCCGGGTTTTGCCGTGGATGCCAGCGCAGGCGCGCCTCAAGCTGGTCGCGGCGGGTGGCGCCAAACTCGGCGTCGTCCCAATACTGATTGGTCTCGTAGCCATCGCTTTGCTGGTGCAGGTAGGACACCCGCAGCGCCAGTTCATCCGGCAGCAGGGTGAAATCCTGCGCCAGCGCGAAGCGCAAGCCGCCATCCTCGGCGAGTTCCGCGAGCGCTGCGCCGGCCGCCTCGAAGCCCGGCGGGCGGGTCTGCAACAGCAGCGCGCCGCCCAGGGCATTGGGGCCGTGCGCCGACGATTGCGGGCCGCGCAGGACTTCCGCGCCGGCAAGATCCCACAACACCGGCGGCAGATAGCGCACGGTGGCGGGCGAGAGCGGCGCACCGTCCATCAGCACGTTGATCAGCGCGTTGGAGCCGGTGCCGAGGTAACCGAAGACATTGTCCTGATTGAGCCCGCGCAGGCTGAACGTGCCAACGCCCGGGTTGCCGGCATAGGCAGCGGCGCCCAGTGCCAGCAAGTCCTGATAGGTGCCACTGCCGGGCGGCAGGGCGGCAAGCTGCGCCGGCCCCAGCACGGTCACCGAGCCGGGAACCTGCTGCGCCTGGCGGGCGAGTTTGTCGCCGGTCACCGTCAAGGGCGCCAAACTCTCGGCCCCCGTCGCCCCAGTGGCAACCAGCGACAGAAACACCGGAAATTCCACCCCCCGCAGTCGCCGCGCAACGCCCAAAACACCACCTTTGCTCGCTGCCGCGCGGAGCGCTCGCCCGGAACCCGGCACACCCAGGCAGGATCGTTTCAAACCCATCCAAAAATGAATACCTGAAAATCGGGGTGGGAGGCACATGGTGGAAGTCTTCACGTTCTCCGCAGGAACCCCCGCGAAAAAGCCCGAAAACCATTGGGCGGACTGCAAATTCTGCAGCACCTCGGGCGCTCACTGCCGCCGTTCCCGGATCAGGCCCGGCGCCGGCGGCGCAGCAGGGCGCTGGCGGCGAGCATCCCGGCCAGATCGACGACG
>JBIPMR010000044.1:0-11439 GCA_044369025.1 Luteolibacter sp. | reverse complement strand
CATCGACAGATTCACGTTTCCGGTGATTTCCAACGGACCCGCGACGATGCCACCGATCGTCTGGCTGCCGATGATCCAGCGGATCGTGCGCACGTCGAAAGGATTGGCCAGCGAGAGCGGTGTGGCCGCCTCGCCGGATGAGGCCACCAGCCAGCGCTGCGAGCGGTTTGCATCGCTGCCGATCTGGACGGTGGACGTTCCGAAGGCGGCCGCCTGGGTGAACGACAGGTATTGCAAACCGTCCATGAGGGTGGTTCCTGACAGCGGATTCGCGGCGGTGAGTTGCAGGGCGTTTGCTCCGCCGGAACCTAACAAAGCAAGACCGCTGGCGGTGATGGGCGTGGCGATGGTGGCGGTGAATGCGCCGTTGATTTCGAGATTGGGATTGGTTCCATCGAATGCCAGCCCGCCGCCCGTTAGCATGTAACCATTCGCCCCGAAACGCAGGGCGTTCGCCGTGCGGTTTCCGCCCAGATTGACCGTCGCGCCGCTGCCGCCGAAGAGGGCGCGGTCGCTGCCATTGCTGATCGACGGCCAGACCGAGTTCGCGCCACCGACGGCACTCCACCAACGGGGAGATGTGGTTTCCCAGTTGCCTGCTCCGCCTTGCGCACCGTTGGCGGCATCGACGGGATCCCAAGCCAGTTCCACGCCGCCCTGGCCGCGGGCGTAGGGATTGCGGCCCAGCGCGGTTTCAAGGGCGTCGGTCATTCCGTCGCCATCGGCATCGAGGTCCAGCAGGTTTTCGATACCGTCGCCGTCCACGTCCGCGAGGCCCTCGGCAATGTCGGTTAGACCGTCGCCATCCATGTCGCCGCCGCTGGCGCGGATCCAGTCGATCTCGAAGTTGCAGACGGTGGTGGTGGGGTCCAGGCGGAGGCTTTCGACAATCTGGCCGGGCCACTTCGCGTGAGGCGAGAGGTTCAGGGTGACGAGTTTCCAGGTATTCGCAGGACCATAGCTGGTGCTAACCACCCGGCTGCCGCTGGCACCGGGTTCCGCCAGCGTGCCGAAGTAAAGTTGCGCCCCGGTGCTGGCGGCGGTGGAGCGGATTTTCAGGACGAGCTGCTGGACCTGATTGGTTTTGAAATGAATCAGGGTGTTGTTGAGCTGCGCGTCGTTGTTTGTAGCGGTGCCGCCCAGCATTCCGTTGGCCACGCTGAAATTGCTGACGTTCGCCCCCGCCAGCCAGCCTTCACCCGCGCCCGGCGTGTTGAAATCGAAAGCCATGTCCGCAGCGTCGTAGGCATCGCGGCCCGCGGATTTCTCGGCACCGTCGGCCATCAGGTCGCCGTCGGCATCGGCGTCTTCGAAATTCGCGAGGCCGTCACCATCCACATCGCCCGGCGGCTCGTCGTCGTTGAGAATGGCGTCCTGGTCGACATCAGGAGACAACGACCGACTGAAGGGCGGCGAGACCTGATCGATCAACTCGATCTGCCGGATGGAAATCGCCTGCGGAAGCGCGGTTTGCAAACCGCCCCAATCGGCTTCGCGGAAGCGCAGGGCGAGGCCGGTCACGTGATCGAGTTGGTTCGCCGGAACCAGCGTGCGGAGCTGGATTTTCGCGCTGTCCGAGGCGGCGAAGATCCCGAGCGAGAATTCGCCTTGATCGGCATCGATCACCACCACTTCCGCATTCGATCCGGAAAACCCGAGTGCCAGCGCATCAAACTCCGTCCAGATCTGGCGCTCGAAGTTGAGCCGGTATTCCACGAATTCGTCGATGCCGTCGCCATCGCTGGCGACCGTCCAATCCACGCTGTCGTCGATGGCGTCGTAAGGGCCGGTGGCCGGACCGCTGCTGGTGGCGGCGACCGGAGAAACAGTTAGACCCACGGCGGCGGTGAGGATCCCGCGGGTGTCCAGGCCGGTTTCGAAATCCGCGAGCGTCGCGCGGTCGGTGCGTCCGGTGGAGTTGGCGGATCCGGCATACTGGCTGATCCGCGGGGTCGAACTTTTGGCGCTGTATTCGTTGCCGAACTGGCGGTCGATGCCGCCGTTCTTGCCGATGAGTTTCAGATAGAGCGTGTTGTTTTCCATCCAGCACTTTTCGGTCGTCCCGCTGCGGAGATCCGCGAGGCTGGCGGCCCGGGGAAATGGCGTGGAGTTGTTGCCGTTATAAACATGGGTGCCGGACGGCAGATTGGGAAACGCGGCCACCATCTGCTCGCCGTTGTTCACGAACCGTAGGTTGACGTCGAAGGTGTTGGCGATCTGGTGGTATTGGAACCGGTATTCGAACGGGCTATCGATCAAAACGGCATTCTGGCTGTACCAATCGTAAGTCTGGACGTTATAAGCGGCGGGTCCGTCCGAGCGGATCGCATAAACCGGCGTGCCGGTGTACTGCGCCCACTTGTTATCCAACCGGAGCAAGCCGTAACGCGATCCCGGCGGGCAAACCCACGCGCCCCACTCCGGCACGCGGGTGGCACCGGGCTCGACATTGAAGTCTTCGTAAATTTTCCCGCTCCCCGTGATGTCCGGGGTGATCCGCGCGCCGGCGATGCCGGTGATGCCGCCGTCCTTGTCGATCAGGCCGGAACTCCACATGTAATCGCGGTAGCTGCCGGGGGTGAAATCCACCCGGTTTTTGAAAGGAACCGCCGGATCAAAGGTGGTGCCTTCCGCGAAATGCACCGGGCTTTTCTGGGCGGCTCCGTTGGTCTGGAGCGCCGGATCAATTCCTGAAAATCCCGCGAAGTGGACGTTCACGATGCCGCAGGGGCCGTCGTAAATGCTGTGGCCGCGGAACTGGGAGAGCACGTTCGGATTCGGCATCGAGCGGCCTTGGGCGATTTCCAAAGACGTCTGGGGATTCCCGATGTTAGCACTGCGGCCGACGATCAGCGAATCGTAGAGAATGTGATTGTAGGCAAAGAAGGTGGCGCGGCCGTTGTCGGCGAACGCGCAATCGTAGAGCTTCACCGTGTCCGCCCGCAGCCACACCGAGCGGTCGCGGCATTTGAACGCGGTGAGCCGCCGGATTTCCGGGATGACGAGCGTGGAATTGACGTTGAACTCGTTGCTACGCGGGCGGTAGTGGCCGCCGTTGAGCGCATGCGTGGTGGGGTCGACCCCGCCATCGATGGCGAGGGATGAGAAACTGTTGGAGTGCGCGCGGTTCCCCTCAAACACGCCTAACGGTTTCCTGCCGGGCACCATCGCCGGGCCGTTGTAAGATCCGACCGGGGCGTTGAGCACCACCATCCAGAAGCCCGATCCTTCCGAACCGGCGGCGGCGTTGTCGATGAAATCGTTGGCCGGATTGGTGATCCAGAAGGTGGCGGGGAGTTTCACGAAAGCGAAGCCCGTGTTAGACTCGCTGCCGATCGCATCGGGATCGTCGCCGTCGAACGCGCGGTCATGCGCGCGCACCTCCTCGCCCAGCGCGGGGAGCTTGGTGAGCACGCCGAGGTTGTGGCGGAAAAGATTGCCCACCTCGCCGCCGTCTTCGAGGAAGTAGCCGTGGCCGATGTGATCGTAGCCGACGTTGTCCTCGACCACCGCGTTGTCGGTGTTGTGGATGGTGGCGACGCGGTTGAAAGAACGGTGGATGCCGCAGCCGCGGAGGTATTGGCCCTCGGCGTCGCCGCAGTGATGCCAGTGGAACGGATAGCGGCCGAGCAGGCTTTTCTGGCCCATCCGATAAAACTCCGTGCCGGAAATGCGCGCGACACCGGTGGTCAGGCAGCAGGCCATCTTCATGATCATCACATGGCCACCGAGGCCGGAAGTTAGAGATGCCGCGTCGCCCTGGATTTTCACATTCCTCGTGAGAAGCCCCACCTCGGCGCGCTCGTCGAGGACGTGGAGGTCCGTGCCATCGTTGTAATTCTGGAGCGTGCCCCAGTGCATGAATGTGAGGGGCGGGGTGAAACTCACGGTTAGACCGTCCGGGGTGATCGAGGAAATCACGCGCGTTTCCGCCTGATGGGCGTCGAAGTCGGTGGAGGCGATGACGATTTCCTCGCCGGCCTGCCAGTCGACCGGCTCCTTCAGCGTGATGCTGGTGGCGTTCTTGGCGGCGGTAGCTCCGAGTTGCGTCCAGTCGGTGCGGTCGCGGCCGTGCATTTCGATCACGCCGCCGTCCATCGCGCCGAGGAATTTTTTGCCCATGCTGGTCGCCGCGCCGGGCGACTCGGTGAGGGTCAGGGTGAATTTTCCAAGAAACGGCGAGTCTGCGGTGCCACACTCGAAATGGGCTTTCTGTCCCATCACCATCACCGAGTGGGCGGTGAGCGCGAGGTCCTGGCGGTCCACTGCTAGAAAACCGGCCACCATCACCTCGCCGACCGTGGTGGTGGTGTCGAGCCGGACGGCGGCGTTCATCGGGATCATCACCTTGCTGCCCGCGGTGGGGACCACGCCGCCGGCCCAGGTGGCGGGCGATGACCATGGCATGGGTGCGGTGATTTGCTCCAGGCGGAGGTTGTCGATCAATGCCGTATTGTCGCCGCCGAGCGGATTGATCCCGCGGATTTGCACGGTGTGGCTGCCGGCGGCGACTTCGAGGGTGGTGGTGGCCACGTCGAGGTAGCTGGAGTTCGGCGGGATGAAGCGCCCGAGCACGCGGCCGTCGACGGAGACTTCGAGGGTTTGGCCGCCATTGTTAGAACTGCCCCGCTGGGCGACGGCGAGCACCAGGCGGAATTTCCCCGGGCCGAAGGTGATCGATTGCGTCGCGGTGGCGTCCACGTCCTGGAGGAAGAGCACTTGGTTGCCCTCGGGCGCCGGGGGATTCGCGCTGGTAAAACCGCTCGAATTCCGTGAGAGCCCGGCCCCGTTGGTGAAGGTCCACGCCGAGCCGGTCGGCCGGTATTGATAACCGGGCGACGCGGGCAAGGCGGGCGTTTCGAAGCCGCCCTCGGTGACCAAGGTGCTGGTGATCCCACCCGGCACCGCGGTCATTTGCGCGGACGCGCTCATCCCGAAAAGTCCGAGAATGAGCAGGGCTGGAAGTGGGTTTTGCATTTTGATAGATGATGATAGAAGCTGCGGGTTTTAAGGAATCGAAACCTCCACTTTGTAGAATTCCTGATCGGCCGGGTGCCGGGACTGGGTGATGACGAGATTGGAGGATCTCGTATCGAACTCCGCCGTCTGCCCCCCGGCGGCTGGCGGATTTTATCCACGACGGCTCCGGGATCCGTCGCGTGGCGCAGCTGGGTGCGTTCTCTTTGGCTTCCCATGGGCTTCTCGCTTCGCGGGCCGGATGAATCCCGATGCCTTTAAGGGTTGAATGATCATCGGCGACGCCCTTCGGGAAACGGCAAGGCTTTTCCTCAAGGAGCGACGATCTCCGCATCGCCGTGCCCATGGAACGCCAATGATTCGGAGCATTCGCTCACCCCATTGCCATCTCATGGGCATGGGCGGACCGGAGTCCGCCCCTCCCTGGTTTTGAGACACTTCCACGCGGTCCTCTCGCTTGGAACATTTCCAACCTTGATGCCATTGGGATGGCTCAGGGAGTGACCGTCACATGGAGTCGGCAGAATTTTCTGATAGCACCGGCGGGCAGGGTGAAGACCACTTGGTTCGGGTTGGTTTCATCGATGCTGGCAGCCGGTGGCACGATGTCGGTCCAACCGCCGGGGGCGAGGGTGTCGGAGACCTGGACCATGAAGCTGCCGCTGTAGGCGGGGTCTTTCGGCCAGGTGACCTTGCCGGCGATCACGCCGGGATTGGCGGTGAAGCTGGAACCGGTTTCACCCATGAAATATTCCACGCCGTTAGGGGTGCCGTCGTTGTCATGATCCAGATCGGCGGACTGGCCGGAGGCGTAAGCGGTGGCCCAGGCGGTGTAGCCACCTGCCGCGCCCGCGGTGTAAACGAGTTCGAGGGTGTTGCCGTTTTTCTGGACCGTCCAAGTGCCGCCGCCGCTGGTGAAGGCGGTGGCATCCACCGCAAGCGCGGCCGGATTGCTCACCGTGAGTGAACCCGCGCTCAGGATGGTGAAGGTGGTGTTCGTCCCGGTGAAATTGGCGAGGGCGTTTTCACCGACAACAACCGTCAGCGCGCCACTGATGGTCACAGCTCCGGCGCTCAGGTTGGGAGCGGCGGTCCAATCGGCGACGGTCCATGGCAGTTCGGCTCCGTCGGCGAAGGTCGCGGCGTTGATGGTGCCGTCGCCGCCGAGGCCGGCACCGGCATCCACGCTGGTGGCTGCGGTGGCGGCGGAGTGGTCGCCGTCGACGATGAGGTTTCCCACCTGGACCGAAGTCGGCCCGGTATAGGTGCTCGCGCCGGCAAGGGTGACATTTCCCGATCCGATCTTGGTGATGCCGCCGCCGGTCGATCCGGCGGCTTCAAGGATGGCCGCGCCGGCCCGGACGCTGTGAATGTTGGAATCCAGGGTGATGCCTCCAGCGCTGAGATTGACGGTGACACCGCCAGTGACGCCGCCTTCGATCCAATCCACCGGATTGTTGTTGGTCGCCCGCAAGGTGCCGCCATTGAGATTGAGGATGCTGGTGCCGGTCTGTTCATTGCGGAAGCCTCGGGAGGCAAGGGTGCCGCCGTTGAGGTTGACGGTGGCCACGCCGGAGACGGAATCGCCGATGCGGAAATAATTCGGGGTGGTGGCCAGCGAGGCGGCATCCACGGTAAGAGTGCCGTTCTGGTTGTTGCGCGCGATCAGCAACTCGCCGCCGAAGGAGAAGGTGGAGTTGATCAAAACGAGCGCGCCGGCCCCGACGTTGCCGAGGGAGGTGTAGAACGGCGCGTTCCAAGTGGCGTTGGTCAGGGTGACGACGCTGGCGTTGTCGATCTGGGCTCCGGCGTCGGCATTTGCGCCGGTGTGGGTGATGGTGATGCCGGTGATGTAAACATTGCCGCCGTTGGTGTCGAAGGCGTTGTTGTTCGCGGTAAGCGTTAGCACGCTGTTGCCGCTGAGCGAGGTGTCGTGGATGGTTTTTTTCTTCGAGCCGTCGAGTTGCAGATTCGAGAGGGTTTGATCGAAGCCGTTGAGGTTGAAGAACGCCCCGGCGCCATCCGCGGAGGCCCCCCAAGCTGCGCTCATCCGCAGTTTTTTACCGGTCGGGAGGCGGTCATCGGCGCCGAGACGCAGGTGGGTCTGGGAACCGAATTCCGAGAGCAGATCGGTCTGGCCGTCGTGGGTCGCAGCCCCGTTGAGGATGAAGCGTTGCACATGCTCCTCCGCGCCGCCGCCGCCCCAAAGTGCGAGCGTGCCCGACCCGGTGATGGGGCCGCCCAATGTCAGGTTTCCTCCCGCGGAGTAGGTTCCAATGCGGCTGGTGGTGCCGCTGATCGCGATCGGGCCGGCGAGGGTGCCGTTCAAGCCGTCGCGGTTGAAGTAGATCGCGCCGCGGGTGGCATCGGTCCCGGTGGTGGTGCCAAGACCGGATATCGCCCATGAGGCGGCGGTGGTGGTGCCGTCGGCATCTGCGCCTGCACGACGGACCTGGCCGGTCGCGCTGACCGACACGGCGGCTCCGGCGGCGGCGTTGTCGTGATCGAGATCGAGCCAGGAGTTGGCGCCGACGGTCAGGGTGCCGGTGTAGGCGGTGTTGTCGGATTTGAGGACGAGTATGCCTGGACTCTGCGCCGCGGGAACGCCGCCGGGCCCGGCATTGGCGGGGGCGGGGCCACCGGTCGCGTCAACTGCGGCAGAGCCACTCAGGCTGCCGGTGATTTCAAGGGTGCGGTTGACCCCCACGGTGCCGATGGTGGAGGCGGCGGTGACGGCAATGCCGTCGGGGACGAAGAGTTTGGCGGTGTCGGGTGTGGAGCCGGTGGCTCCTTGCAAGAGCGAGCCGCCGGCCAAGGTCATCTGGCGCACCAAGGTGCCGCCGTTGCCTTTGAACAGGATGCTGCCGCCGGCGTCGACCGACAGCGCGGAGCCGCCGAAGGGAAGATAGGAGGTGCCGGACTGGGTGCGGAGTTGCCATGCCCCGGTGAAATAGTTGCTCGCGGTGGTGGGTGCGGCGAGGCTGTCCCAGCCGCCGGCTGAATTCATCGAGGTGGTGCCGCCGACGTCACTGGCAGTGAGGGTGACGTTGGTGAACGATACTGGCTGATAGTGATAGACCCTGACGTAGTCGAAGGAAACGGTCTTGCCGGTGGTCGAGGTGGGGTCGAGACGGAGCGAGGTGAGGTTTTTCACGCCGCCGGGGAACGTGATGCGGACGACATGCTGGGCGTTGTCTTCGGGGATGGTGACGCTTCTGGAACGGGGGCCGGAAATACCGCCGCCGAAGTCGGCCCAGAAAATCGATCCACTGCTGGCGGTGGCGGCGAAGGGCTCGATCTTGACGCCATATTCGATGATGGTCCCGTAGCCAAGCGGGATGGAGGTGAAGGTGCTGGCGATCTGCGGGTCGCCGTTGGTGGTGCTGCCGCTGATGACACCCCCGGCGACGGTGAGCGGGCCGTAGCCGTTGCCGGCCCAGCCTTCCGGGTCGCCATCGGTGTTGAATTCCCAGGCTTTGACCAAGCTGTGGGTTGCGGGGACGGCTCCGGGATCGATTTCCACGGTTTGGGAATAAAGGGCTCCGCTGAAGATCAGGCCGCTGGTGGCGAGCAGGAGGGAGAAACGATTGGATTTGGTGGGTTTCATGGGATTTGGTGGGTTTAGGTTAGGATCGTGGAAGTGCTTCAGCGGGCGGCCGGGTTCCGGCGGCGGCGCAGCAGGGCCAGCATGCCCAGACCGCCGAGCAGGGCGGCGGAGGGCTCCGGAATGACGACGACCTGGAGGCTGCCGCTTTGGAAGTAGGCGAGTTGGCCGTCGCCGCGTTCGTAGGCGTTGCCGAGGCCGACGTTCTGGAGGCCGGTTAGATTGACGGCTCCGTTCAGCAGGTTGTAGGTGCCGGGGGTGACGGTTTCGATATCGAAGCCAGCGAGGTTTCCGAAGCCGAAGCCGCTGCCGAAGCTGACCCCACCGCCGACGGTGAGGGAATCCAACAGATCGACGATCCGGAGCGTGGCGAGGGAGTCGAAGTGCAGGCTGCCCCCGATCGAGCCGGTGCCGCCGATGCTGGCATTGCCGCTCACGGAGACGGCGGTTTCGCCCAGCGACCCGCTGACCAGCAGGCTGCCGGCGGACACGTTGGTGGCTCCGGTGTAGGTGCTGATGCCGGCGAGGGTGAGAGTGTTGGCACCGTCCTTGGTGAATGTGCCCGCGACGGATGGCATGTCAGCCATTCCGGGGAGAATGGTGGCGTCGGAGTTGGTGGTGTCGATGACGGTGTTGCCGGTGCCGAGCAGGACGGCGATGTCGAGTCCGGTGGCGCCGTCATTGTCGATGAGGTTGGTGGTGCCGGCCGCGGAATGGAGGGTGCCGCCGTCGAGGTTGAGGGTGAAGTCGTTGGCGGAGGCGGTGTTGTTGTAGATCCGCTGGGCCGTGAGGGAACCGCCGCTGAGGGTGTAGCTGCTGCCGGCCCCGCCATCCTGGTGATAGAGATTGGTGACGGTGACGGAACCGCCGCTTTGGGTTCCGACCGAGCTGCCGTTGTGGCCGAGGACGAGATCGGCGGCGGTGACGGTGCCGCTCTTGATTTGCAGGTTGCCATTGGCGGCGGCTCCGACCTTGAGGGCTTTGCCCGCACCGACATTGAGGGTGGCACCGTCGATGGTCAGCGTGCCGCCGCGGGCACCGGCTCCGACGTTGTAGGCTGCGTTGAAGGAGTCCACGCCGGTGGTGGCGAAGGTGCCGGATGCGAGTTCGAGGTTTCCGCCGTTGGCGCTGAGCGCTCGGATCGATTGGCTGCCCGCGCCGGGATCGAGGGTGGTGGTGCCGGCCCCGGTCTGATAGATGGTGCCGGTGCCGGAGATGGCGTTGGTGACGGTCATCGCGTTCGAACGGTTGAATTCAAGCACCGAGTTGTTGGTCACGCTGCCGCCGCCGAGAGTGCCGGTGGCGCCGATGCGGAGGGTGCCGGCGGAAATGGTGGTGGTGCCGGAGTAGGCGTTCAACCCCGTTAGAGTCAGGATCCCCGCCCCGAGCTTGGTGAGGGTGCCGGTCTGGGAGCCGGCGTTTTCAAGAACCTGGCTAATGGTGATGTCCCTGCCGCTCGCGACGTCCAATTTCGCGCCGTTTGCGGTGAGGAAGGCATTGGTGAGACCGCCCATGTAAACCGCGCTGGCGGCGGCGGGCTTGAGCGTACCGCCGTCGAAGGTGAGGGTGGCGTTGGAAAGAGCTCCACGGGCGGTTGGGAATGCCCCCAAGGTCACATCCGCCGTACCGCCGATGTGGATGACGGAAGTATTGGCTCCGCCTGCGGACAATGAGCTGAAGGTCGTGGCGGTGAAGACACCCGCCGTTAGATCGAGCTTGGCGGCAATGGGAGAGGTCGAGGCGGAGTCGGCCGAGTTGCCTCCGAGTCCAAGGGTGGTGATGGTCGCCGTGCCTCCCGTTTGGGTGAAGGTGTTGTCGGTGTTGAGGCTATTGGCGGCACCGGTGCGGCCGACTTGCAGGTTGCCGGAGGAGAATGATCCGGTGCCGCTGAGATTGAACTTGTTGACGTTGGTGCCGACGGTAGCCGTGTTCACCCCCATGATCAGGTTGCCGGTCAAGGCACCGGCGCTGAGGTTGTAGGTGGACGCGCCATTGCCATTACCGAGAAGGATGCCGCTGCCAGCCACTCCTGAAATCGTCCCGCCGGTATGATTGACCGTGGCGGTGCTGCCACCGTTGCCAATGGTATAGGAGCCGCCGAGGCTGAAGTTTCCATTTTGAAAATTCAAGGTTTGAGAGACTGCGCCACCGCCGCCGAGGGTGATGCCGCCCGCCATCGCGGTCGTCCGGTTACCGGAAAGCGTGAGGGTGCCAGCCTGGACGCTGGTCAAGCCACCGTAGGTATTCGCGCCTGCGAGTTCCCAGGTGCCGGAACCGGTCTTGGTCACCGCATTGCGGACACCGGTCGCAAGGTTGGTGAAGGTGCCGGCGGTGATGATCGCGCCGCCGATGAGGCCGTTTGACGCCCCAGAGAGAGTCAGGGTGTTGATGCTTCCGGCGGACATCGTATCCGCTCTGAAGGTCACGCCAGCGAGTGCGAGGTTCGCGGTGTTCGCATTGAAGCTTTTGGAACCGTTGAAAAACACCCTGACTTCCGAAGAAAACGTCTGCAGATTCGAGCTATTGTTTACGATGGAGTTTCCTGCTGCATTGAACTGGAATCCACTCCCATTGGTCATCGTGTAGGCGGAGGCGCTGCTGTTGAAGGTCGTGCTGAAAACATTGCCCGAGGTCCAATTGATCGTGGTGCCGCTGATACCGGCAGCCCCGAAAATGACGTCGGGATTTGACCCGAGGGCTGAGTCGGGGTTCCAGTTTTCGATGGTGGCGGAGTTGGCATCCGCCCCGCCGCCGTCCCAGGTGAAGGTGGCGGCGGTGGCGGTGAGGGCGGAAGCGAGGAGGGCGCTGGCGACGAAGCAAGACCGGGACTTGGATTTCATGGATTAAAAAAGCGGGAA
>JBIPMR010000522.1:0-3743 GCA_044369025.1 Luteolibacter sp. | reverse complement strand
ACGGGTTTGCCCGCTGCGGCGGTGGCGCTGGCGATTTTGGCGGCGGTGGTGATTTACACCCGTTGGCACAAACGCAGCCCGTGGGCGGTCATCGCCATGGGCGCGTGCCGGGCGCTGCTGCCGGTGATGGGTGCGGCGGGGTTTTCCGGAACGCTTCATCTGGCGCTGGCGGGCTGTGCCTTGGGCCTGCTCTGCCACATCGCGGGGCTCTCGCTGAGCGCGCGCTATGAATCGCTACCGCATCCGCCGGCATGGATTTCCCGCACGTCACGGGGGTTGTTTGTCGCGGCGGTGGTGGCGGTTTCGTCCGCGGCGTATGGCTTGGTGGGACGCTGGGATTTCGTGATGTTGGGGGCGTTGCCGTACGTGGTCTGGGTGGCGTTGAGCCTGAGCATTTGGCGCAAGCCGGTGCCGCGGCATGTTTCCCGGTTGCTGGCGGGCATTCCATGGGTGGATGCGATGCTGCTGATCCCGCTCGCGCTGGTTCTGGCTCCGGCGGCGGGGATTGGGACGGATCCTCTTGCGGCCGGCTGCTTGTTTTTCCCGCCGCTGGCATTTATCCTGGCACTGCTTGTGCAAAGACTGGCCCCGGCGACCTGATCCGGCTTGCCCGCGGGCGCAACCGGCGTATCACTTCCGCACCCCATGAGCATTGCAGAAAAACAAGAGCAGCTGATCGAAGAACTCGCCCTCTTCCAGGATTGGACCGAGCGCTATGAATACGTCATCGGCCTCGGGAAAAAGCTCGCCCCTCTCGGCGCTGCGGCGAGGACTCCCGAGCACTTGATCAAAGGTTGCCAATCGCAGGTCTGGCTGGATGCTTCCAGCGATGGCGAAACCGTGCATTTCACGGCGGATTCGGATTCGCTGATCACCAAGGGCATGATCGCGCTGTTCGTGCGGGTGTTGGATGGCGAAAAGCCCGACGACATTCTAACGGCGGATATGGGTTTCATCGACCGCACCGGGTTGAAGGAGCACCTCGCCCCGACCCGCGCCAATGCCCTGAATTTGATGGCCACCCAGATGAAACAACGCGCCCTCGGCTTCGCCGCGAAAGCGTGATGGCCTCATTTGAGATCATCCAGCCGCTGGCGGCACCACGAGAGACCTTCGCCGTATTCCTCGCTCTGCGGTCGGGACGCCAGCAGGTTGTTCCAGAGGGTGACGGCATCGGTGAAAACCCTGACGGCCTCGTCCTTCTGGTTGGCGAGTTGCAGGGCATGTCCCAGATCGCCTAACAAGTAGGCTCCGGAACTCTGGAGCTGCTCCGGGCGCGGACCGCTGGAGGCGGCGGCGGCGCTCTCCAGTTGGCCGAGCAAATCCCGCGCTTTACGGATCAGCGCGATCTCCCCGTTGCGGTCTCCGCCCATGCCGAGCATCCGGCCTTTTTGCCACCACAGCAGCGCGAGCCGATAGGAAACCATCGCATTGTTAGGCGCTGACGCCCTCACCGCCTCCAACATCCGGATCGCCTCTTCATAGGCTTTGAGTGCTTCCGCGCCCATTCCCCGGTCGCGCAGGACCCCGGCGCGCAGGCCGAGTTGCGCCGCTTTCCTGGCAACCGCCTCCGCATGGTCCGGCTGGGCGAGCAGCAATTCATCCAACAACCGCGTCGCCTGGTTCGATAGTGACTCGGCGGCGGGGATGTCTCCGGAGAGCACGGCGGACTCGGCCATCGCGCCATAACAACCGGCGAGATCGAGCTTCAGGGCCGCATTGCCGGGTTGTTCTTTCAGCAGCTTGACGATGACGTCGGTGGCTAACACCCGCACCTCCCTCGCGTCGCCCAGGCTGCCCATGCCCTCGAGAATCGTGGCGGAAGAGAGATAACAGGCGGCCAGCTCGGAGCGCAGGATCGCGGTGTCAGGCCGATGATCGGCGATCCGGTTCAGCGTCTGGGTGGCGTGCAGCAATTGCTCCAATGCCTTGGTGTCGTCGCCACTCGCAGCTAACATTTTGGCTTCCTGGAAATCGAGCACCGCCAGCAGTTGGTTCAGGCGGTCCGCGTCCACCTCGCTCTGCGGCACCGCTTCGAGCGCCTTGCGCGCGGCGGTAAACGCCGGCTGGGTTTCGGGAGCGGCGATCGACTGCCGCAGCAGCGCGAGCAACAGCGAATTGGTCGCCATCCGCAATTTGAACTCCGCATCCATCGGCAGATTGCTCCACGCCTCCAACGCCTCGCCCAGCCGCCGGGTGGCGGCGGGAGCGTCGCCGGCGGCCAGCGAAATTTCCGCAAGCTGCAGGATGGCTCGCGCACGCTCATCCGCCAGGGTTTCGATCCCGGCGGTGCGTGTTAGAAAATCCTCGAAGTATCGCTCGAGCCCCTTCAAACGGAGTTCCCGCCCGTCGAGCGGCGGCAGGCGGCGGTGGCCTTTTTCCATCGCCCAGGAAAACAAGCGGTCGCCGATCAGCCGCGAGGCTTCGAGCCTGGCGAGGGACCGCTCGCGCTCGTAGTTCAGGGCCTGCCGCGCCTCGGTCATTTGCGCGAGCGCGGCGGCTTTTCCGGCCTCCGCCGCTTCGCACAATTCCGTTAGATCCGCCACCCCGCCGGCGCGCTCGCCGCGTTCCTTGAGAAGTTTGGAATCGGAAAGCTGCCACAAGCCGCCTAACACCAAGGCGGCGGCGGTGGCGATTCCGGCGAAAAACCAGGTCCGCCACGCCCGCCGTTCGGAGCGGCGGCGCTGGTCCATCAGCGACTCGCGCTCGATCTCGTGAGCCAGCTTTTTCTCCACCGCCTCGAAGCCCGCCGCCACTTCCATCATGCTGACCGGCCGCTGGGCCGGATCGAGATTCAGGCAGCGCTCGATCCACCCGCGCAGTCCGGCCTCCAGCGGGTTTTGCGCTTCGTCCGGCCAGCTGAACTCCGGCTCGGATTCGAGATTGCGCGCCACTTTCCCCAGATCCGCCGTGAGCCCTTGCTTGCGTGTCTCCCCGGCGGGTGGAGCCACAAAACCGAACGTCTCATGGCAGCGCGAAAATCGCCCGGTCAAAATCCGATAGGCGAGCGCGCCGAACGCATAAACATCCCACTGATAGCCCGCCTCATCCAGATAGCCGGCGGGATCCCGCAGCTGCTCCGGCGGCTGATAGAGCACGGCGTCGGTGAAGTGGAATTGGCGCACGCCCGGCATGTTGCCCATCGCCCAATCGCTCAGCAGGACCTCGCCATCATCGGAAAAAAACACGTTGCCCGGTTTCAGATTGCCATGCGCCACCCGCCGCCGGTGCATGCCCGCCAGCGCGCGCGCGAGCGAGCCCACCGATTTCCACGTGTCATCGCCCGGATGCGCGTCGAGTGACATCTGCAAACTCCGCGGCCGCGGCTGGGCCTCGGCGTCCGCATCCGCCACCAGCGGCATGATCCAGAAAATCCCCCGCTCCGCGAAATGATAGGAAATCAGCGGCATCACCCCGTCGGGCCAGCCACCGGTTTCGAGGCGCTTCGTCATCTTCTCCAACAGCGCTCGCGAAACGGCTTTTTCATCAAACACCTTCACCGCCACCGCCACTCCCTCGATATCGCGAGCCTGATAGACACGGCCGCATCCGCCCGGGCCAATCAGCTTGCCCACTTGCAATCCATCCACTTGCGGCACTTCCATTGCCAATCTCATTATCTGACAATGCCGCCCCCGCCAATCCATAAGGTGACGGAATTAAATTTGAAATGAAGCATCCCGCGCCCTCGTATCCGCCCGGATGGGACCGCGTGCGTCCCGCAACCCTCGCCCACCATGATC
>JBIPMR010000520.1:0-3746 GCA_044369025.1 Luteolibacter sp. | reverse complement strand
GCGGCCAGCAGGAAGGCCTGAAGCAACTCGACGGTGCCGCGCTCGATCTGGACGTCGGGGCGGTTCGGCAGCCAGGCGGGCAGCAGGATCGCCACCGCTCCGGCGCAAACCAAGGTCGCGCGCAGCAGCGTGCTGGACCACGATGAATGGCGCTGGGGTTTCAGGTTTTCAGCGGACATCGGCAGCTTGCTTACGGCTTTCACCGGGGGCTGGCAAGGCGGATGCGGGAGAGGGGGCGATTGCCGGCCGGGCTGCGGCGTGAAATCCCCCGCGGGGTCGCCATCACCCGATTGCCGGGCCTCGCGGGGCGGCGGATTTGCGGATTGCCAAGGGGGGAAATGAGGACTAGCTTCCCGGTCGGCCGGTGTCCGCTCTCGGAAATCGCCTGATGAACCGATCAACTACCGCTGTGGGATTTTTGGATGCCATCAAACGCTGGCGCTTGGCCCGACAGGGTCTCTCGTCCGGTAAAAAGCGCCGTGTTCACAGTGAGAACCCGGTCGTCCAAGCACTGGAAGACAGCATTTGGGTCAAACTCGCCTTTTACATCACCTTTGCGGTGGGCAGCTCGGTCCTCGTTTTAAAAGCCGCGCCCGGGACCGGCTTCGCCGATGATCCGCTCAAGGGGGCGCTTTACGGGCTGGTCATCGCCATCACCGCGGTGGTGATGTTCCAAGTCAGCCTGCCGACGTCGTGCCGCCGCAACAGCCGGGTGTTCCTGGTGCTTGGCGGCTTGATGGGCCACTTGGTGGTGCTGCGGCTGGTCATGACGCTGGCCGATTTGGGGTCGATCCCCGAGGTTTACCGGTTTTTCTTCGTGCCCTTCGCGCTTGCGCCAATGCTTCACGGCGTGCTGCTCGGGCGGGCAGTGGGTGCGTTTTCCGCCGTGTATGTGACCTTGATCGGTTGTTTGCTGGTCCCGCAGAAGGAAGTGCAGGGATTCATGATTCTCAGTTTGGTCGGCGGCATCACCTGCGTCCTGCTGGCCAACCAGGTGCGCAAGCGGATCCAACTGTTGCAGGCAGGCATCTACGTCGGCGGGGTGACCTTGATCCTCGGGATTCTGCTCGGGAGGCTCGATGTCGTCTCGGTTTTCGGCCCGGACTCGATGCTGCATTTGCAAGAACTCGGCAGCGGCAGCGCCGCCGCGTTCGGCACTGCGGTGCTCACCGCACTGCTGATCAGCGGCCTGCTGCCGATCTTCGAGGGCTTTTTCCACCTCACCACGGACATCAGCTGGCTGGAGCTCAGTGATTTGAACCACCGCCTGCTCCGCCAAATGCAACTCGAGGCGCCGGGGACCTTCCACCACAGCCTGGTGGTCGCCGCGCTGGCCGAGGCCGCCGCCGAAAAAATCCAGGCCAACGCGCCGATGTGCCGGGTCTGCTCGTATTTCCACGATGTCGGGAAGTTGAAAAAACCCGGCTATTTCATCGAAAACCAACACGACGGCGCGGAAAATCCGCATGACACGCTGACCCCGACAATGAGCTCGCTGGTCATCATCGCCCACGTCAAGGACGGCATCGATCTGGCGGTGAAGCACAAGCTCAACCCGCGCATCATCGATGTGATCCAGGAGCACCACGGCGATTCCCTCGTCTATTTCTTCTACCGCCGCGCCCAGGATCAAAAACGCGCCGAGCTGGAAAAAGTCGACCGCCGCCTCGAAAATCCCGAGGACCTGCCGATGATCGAGGAGAAAAATTTCCGCTATCCCGGCCCTCGTCCGAGCACGCGGGAAAGCGGCATCATCTCGCTCGCGGACAGCGTGGAAAGCGCGTCCCGTTCGTTGCAAAAACCCACCCCGGCCAAAATCCGCTCGCTGGTCGAGGACATCGTCCGCTCGAAAATCAACGATGGCCAACTCGACGATTGCCCGCTCACCCTGCGTGAACTCGCAATCGTCAAAGAAAGCTTCGCCGGCACGCTCCGCAGCATGCTGCACAGCCGGATCGACTACCCGAAGGATGAAAACTCGCTTGCCACCGCCACCCGGCGGATCACCCATCTGGACCGGGAAGGCACTTCCGGCGGGCGCGTGATTCCGATGCAGAAACGCGCCTGACCTTCCCCCTACCGAAAACCCCCATTCATGTCGCTCGAAGTCATCATCGGCAATCATCAACAGGCGACGGATATCCCGGAAAGCTGGCTCACCGCGCTGGAAATCGTCGCCCACGAGGCCGCTTCGCTGGCTTTGGAAAATGCCGCGGTCGAGGATTCGCCGTTGTCGAATCTAGCCACTTTGGAAATCGCTCTCGTCGATGATGCCACCAGCGATCAAGTCCACCGCGATTTCATGGACATCGAGGGCGCCACCGATGTCATCACTTTCCATCATGGGGAAATCGTCATCGGCGCGGAAGTCGCCGAGCGCCAGGCCGCCGAATACGACGAACCGCTCGCCCGCGAGGTCCTGCGTTACCTCGTCCACGGACTGCTGCACCTCGCCGGCCACGAAGATGCCGACCCCGCCGAGCGCGCGACCATGGAAGCCGCCCAGGAGGCGATCGTCACCCGGCTCTGGACCGCCGAGCTGGGCGAGCGCCTGCGCTTTTGATTTTCAAAATGAGCCGACTCCGCCACTCCGTTTGCAAATGGTGCCATGATGCCATCCCGTTGGAAGATCTCTGCATCGCCGCGAAAGAGATCGGTCTGGAATCCATCGAGCTGCTGATGCCCGAGGATCTCCCCACCCTGGAAAAACACGGCCTCACCTGCGCGATGGTCAGCTTCCCCACCGGCAGTAGTGCCGCCGGCAATACCGTGGGCACCATCGAAAAGGCCTTCAACCGCCTCGAACACCACGACGCGCTGGTTAGAATTTACGAGCCACACCTGGTCGCCTCCGCCGCCGCCGGTGCGAAAAACGTCATCGTCTTCTCCGGCAACCGCGACGGCCTCAGCGACGCCGAAGGCTTGCTCAACTGCGCCACCGGCCTCCAGCGGATCCTGCCGCTCGCGGAGAAACTCGGACTCAACCTGGTGATGGAACTGCTCAACAGCAAAATCGACCACCCGGGTTATCAATGCGACCACACCGCCTGGGGCGTCGAGCTTTGCAAACTCATCGGCAGCCCGAATTTCGGACTGCTCTATGACATCTATCACATGCAGATCATGGAGGGCGACATCATCCGCACCATCCAGCAGAACCATCAGCATATCTTCCACTATCACACCGGCGGCTGCCCCGGGCGCCATGAAATCGACGAAAGCCAGGAGTTGAACTATCCGGCCATCATGCGGGCGATCGCGGACACCGGTTATCGCGGCTTTGTCGGCCAGGAGTTCGTCCCGGCGGGCAATGACCCGCTCGCCAGCCTCCGCCGGGCCGTGGAGATCTGCAGCATCCAGACCGCCTGCCGAGAGTAGCTGCCGGCATCCAAATAGGGTCAGGTTACGGCTCGTCAACGAAGGCCCGCTCGTGCGCCACGGCGCAGGGCGTTCCGTCCACGATAAGGAGAGTGGACATTCCTGTCCACCTGCCCATGGATCGTGAAAGTGGAGTGCCACCGGCCCATTCCATTTCTCATCTCACCGGCCCACGACACGAGTGGCAGAACTCCCTATCAGAATCATGATTAGCGTGGTCTCTTTCCGGACCGCGAGATTCATCTCGCCCGCGAAGCGAGCCGCTCCGTCTCTGACGGCAGGGCGGACCAAACGATGATAAAAGCGGTCAAAACCCTCGAAAATGTGTTAATCCGTGTACTCTGATCCCATTGACTGTATGAGTGACG
>JBIPMR010000521.1:0-3746 GCA_044369025.1 Luteolibacter sp. | reverse complement strand
GGATTTCCTGCGGCTTGAAGGGCTGCTGCGCACGGCGACGCGTATGCCGACGCCGCAGCAGGGCTGGCGCTCACTTCCAAGGGCTTACTGATTCTGAACAGACCCCAAGTGAAACTCATCGGCTTTGAATCTAATATCTAAGATATTTTTTTGATTGGTTCCCATCCCCAAATCCCCAAATCCCCAAAATCCGCGCACCCGGACATTCCCCGTCCCGCCGCTTGCCCTCCGGCCCGGGCTCGCTAAGGTCTCGCCGCCCGATGTCTGATTCCTTCGTCCACCTTCACCTCCACACCGAATTCTCGCTGCTTGACGGCATGATCCGCACCAAGGATCTGGCCAAACGCGCCGCCGATCTCGGCATGCCCGCAGTCGCGATGACCGACCATGGCAACCTCTACGGCGCCATCCAGTTTTACCAAAGCTGCCTCAAGCACAAGGTGAAGCCGATCTTCGGCTGCGAAATCTACCTCGCGCCCTTCGCGATGGAGGACAAAAAGGAGCAGGTCGGCCGCAAGCGCGCCACCCACATGACCCTGCTCGCGGAAACCAACGAGGGCTGGCACAACCTCAGCAAGCTGGTCACCAAAGGCCACCTCGAAGGCCTCTACTACGGCCACCCGCGGGTGGACCGCGCCGCGCTCAAGGAATATTCCAAAGGCATCATCTGCCTCACCGGCTGCATTTCCGGACCGGTCAACGAGTGGCTGCTCGCCGGCGACGAAGACAAGGCCCGCGAAACGCTGGCCGAGCTCGTCGAAATTTACGGCCGTGAAAATGTTTACGTGGAAATCCACAACCACGGCCTCGAACCCCAGCGCCGCGTCACTCCGGGCCTGCTGAAACTCGCCAAGGAATTCGGACTCAAACCGGTCGCCGCCAATGACGTGCATTTCCTCAACCGCGAGGACCACGAGGCGCACGACGTGATGATCTGCATCGGCACCGGCCACCTGCTGATCGATGAAAACCGGATGCGCTACACCCCGGAAGTGCATTTCAAAACCGCTGAGGAAATGCGCGCGCTGTTCGACGACGTGCCCGGAGCCTGCGACACCACGCTGGAAATCGCCGCGCGCTGCAACGTCGAGATCAAACTCGATTCCACCTCCTCCGAGAAATACCCGCAGTTCGGCACGCCCGATGGCAGCCCGCGCGAGGAATACCTGATGCAAGTCTGCCGCGACGGCCTGGTGAAACGCTACGGCGCGGAAAAAGCCGGGTCCGAGGAAATCGCCACCCGCTTGAAATACGAGGTCGATACCATCAACAAACTCGGGTTCGCCTCATACTTCCTGATCACCGCCGATTTCATCCAATGGGCGCGCGACAACAATATCCCCGTCGGCCCCGGCCGCGGCTCGGCGGCGGGCTCGCTGGCGTCCTACGCCATGGGCATCACCGACATCTGCCCGATGCGCTTCGGCCTGCTGTTTGAACGGTTCCTCAACCCGGAACGGGTCAGCCCGCCCGACGTCGATATCGATTTCTGCCAGAGCCGCCGCGTCGAAGTGATCGATTACGTGAGAAAAAAATACGGCGAGCGCAGCGTTTCGCACATCATCACCTACGGCACGATGGGCGCGAAGAGCGTGCTGCGCGATGTTTCCCGCGTGATGGGGATTTCCTACGGCGAGGCCGATCGCATCGCCAAGATGATCGAGGCGAAACCCGGCATCACTCTGCAAAAGGAATGGGACGCCAAACCCGAGCTCAAGGAACTCATCGAAAGCAGCTCCACCTACCGCGAACTCTGGGCCTACGCGCTCAAGCTGGAAGGCATCAACCGCAACGTCGGCGTGCACGCCGCCGGCGTCGTCATCGGCGACCGCCCGCTCGACGAACACGTCCCTCTAACACGCGGCAACGAAGGCGAAGTCGTCACCCAGTATGACATGGGCGCGATCACCGAAGTCGGCTTGCTGAAAATGGACTTCCTCGGGCTGAAGAACCTCACCGTCATCCAGGACGCCGTCGAACACATCCGCAAGCACACGCCGGATTTCACAATCGAAAACGTCCCGCTCGATGATCAGGAGACGTTCAAAATCCTCAACCGCGGCGAGACAATGGGCGTGTTCCAGTTGGAATCCGGCGGCATGGTCGAAACCTGCCGCAAGTACGATATCAACAGTATTGATGACATCATCGACTTGATCGCCGTCTATCGGCCCGGAGCGATGCAGTTCATCGACCAGATGCTCGACGTCAAAAAGGGCAAGAAACCGTTCTACGAGCATCCGCTGCTGGAGGAGGTCTGCGGCAAGACCTACGGCGTCATGATCTATCAGGAGCAGGTGCAGAACGCCGCCAAGCTGCTCGCCGGCTACACCCTCGGCGGTGCCGACCTGCTGCGCCGCGCGATGGGCAAGAAGGACCCGAAGAAGATGGCCGAGGAGCGCGGCAAATTCGTCGAAGGCGCGGCCCGCACCAACGGCATCGGCGAAAAACTCGCCAACCAGATTTTCGAGAAGATCGAGATGTTCGCCGGTTACGGATTCAACAAATCCCACTCCGCCTGTTACGGCCACATCTCGTATTGGACCGCCTATCTGAAGGCGAACCACGGGGTGGAGTTTCTAGCAGGCCTGCTGTCCAACGAAATCCACAACACCGACAAGATCGGCGTCTTTGTTTCCGAGTGCCATCGCATGAGCATTGAGATCCTGCCTCCCGATTTGAATGCGTCGCAACTCCGCTTCTCTCCGGAAGTCACGCCCACCGGCAGCAAGGGCGTGCGCTACGGCCTCGCCGCGATCAAAAACTGCGGCGAGGGCGCCATGGCCGCCGCCATCGCCGAGCGCGCGAAAAACGGCAAGTTTGCCTCACTCGATGATTTCTCCTCACGCCTCGATTCGAAGGTGGTGAACAAACGCATCCTCGAAAACCTGGTCAAAGCCGGCGCGCTCGACTGGACCGGCGAAACCCGCGCCGGCATGTTCGCCCGTCTCGAACAAGTCGTCGCCTCCGCCTCATCCGCCCAAAAAGACCGCGCTTCAGGCCAGGTTTCGATGTTTGATTCCATCGAATTCGCACCACCCGCGCCGGTGGAGAAAAAACGCCGCAGCGAAGCGGCGATCGAAGAATGGACCAAGGACGAACGCCTCGCCCACGAGAAGGAATTGTTAGGATTCTACGTCACCGGCCATCCGCTCGACAAATTCCGCAAGATCATCGATTCCGACCGCTACCGCCGCCTCGGCCTGGTGGACGACCTCGATCTCGCCAACCCGCGCGACCGCTATCCGTTCGCCGGCATGGTCCGCAGCCTCGAATCCAAGATCACCAAAACCGGCAAACCCTTCGGTGTGCTCGTCCTCGAAGACTTCACCGGCAGCAGCGAAATCATGCTGTGGGGCGAAACCTTCGTCCCCGCCCGCGACGCGGGATTGCTGGAAGTCGGGAAAATCGTCAAACTCAAGTGCGCGGTGCAAGTGGACGACCGCACCGGCGGCCGCCGCCTAACAGGCTACGAGCTCGGCGAGTTGAAACCCAAACGCGCCGCGGCTAACAGCAAGGGGCCGGTCGAGCTCATGCTCTGGACCACCCGCCACAGCGAGCGCGATTTGAATGAGATTCTCGACACCCTGCGCTCGCATCCGGGCGCCACGCCGGTGCTGCTGCATTTCCAAAACAGCGCGGGAAAACGCGTGACCATTTCCACCACCGAGTCGCTCAATGTCAAACGTTCCGAAGATCTCGAATACGCGCTTGATCGATGGTTGGAGGAATGAATTCCGCGCTGT
>JBIPMR010000519.1:0-3747 GCA_044369025.1 Luteolibacter sp. | reverse complement strand
CGCACATGAAGCCGGTGCCGGCCCAGACCATGTGGGCGAAGGGGAAATAGACGGCGAACATCCACAGCACGACGAAAGCGATGACCGCGGAAAATTTCATGCGTTCGGCGATGGCACCGATGATCAGCGCCGGGGTGATGATGGCGAAGGTGAGCTGGAACATCGCCCAACTGCTGTCAGAGATCCAGGCGAAGCCGGCTCCGACATTGCCCGGCTCGACGCCTTTGAACATCGCCATGCTGAGGTCGCCGATGAATGAATTTCCGGCGCCGAAAGTGAGGCTGTAGCCGCAGAGCCACCACAGCGGGGTGACGACGCAGGCGATGCCGAGGCACTGGGCGAGCACCGAAAGCACGTTCTTGCGGCGGACCAGGCCGCCATAGAAGAGCGCGAGGCCGGGCAGCGTCATGAACAGGACCAGCGCGGTGCTGACCATTTGCCACGCGTTGTGGCCGGGACCGGGTCCTTTCACCAGCGATTCGGCACCGCTGGTTTTTTCGGGACGGGTTCCGTTGTTCATGTAGGCCTCGATGTCGGCCAGCCGCTCTTCAACGGTTGGCGCGGCGGGCGGCGCTTCGGCCACCGCTTCGGCGGGCGCGGGGGCCGGAGGGTCTTGGGCGAACGCATGAGGCATCGCCGACCAGGTGGTCAAAGCGAGTGCCACAGCGGGGACAAATCCACGAAGGACGTTTGGGATCAGATTCATTGGCGGTTGGGGTGGTGTGGGATGAAATGCCGGGGAATTCCTGGGAAGAAGCCGGACTTGGATGCCGCGATGCAGCAGTGTCCGCGCCAGTTTTGCAAAATTTTCAACACAACCTGTTGACGCTTAGCCGGCTGATAGGGGGACTCTCAAATGACGACGATCATCCGTTGTCTGACGGGGTGAAATCAAGGTCAAACTTGAACGGGGCGCAGCGTTCTTCCTGTTTTCCTCACGCCCGACGGGGTTTGCACTTGGCGGCTTGGAAATTTCGATTAGGCCTGAGGGGTGGTTGGTGACTCTGAAAATTCACTCGGGCGCGGCTTGGTCGGGCGCGTGCTGGAGCGGCTCGAAATCCCAGCAAATCCGGCGGTTGATTTGGCCACCTTGGAGGCGGTGTTCGCGGCGTGGTGCCAGCGGATTCCGTTCGATAACGTGCGGAAAATCATCCATGTGCAATCCGGGGATTCCTCGCCGCTGCCTGGCGGCGAGGCTGCGGAATTTTTCGAAAGCTGGCTTGATCACGGCACCGGCGGCACCTGCTGGACGGGGTCCGGGGCGCTGCACGCGCTTCTATCCGCGATGGGCTTCGAGGCGGAACGCGCGCTCGGCACGATGCTGGTGGCCCCGGATTTACCGCCGAATCACGGCTCGGTGCGGGTGCGGCTGGGCGATTCCTGGTTGCTCCTCGATTCTTCGGTTTTGCACCACCAACCGCTGCTGCTGGCGGAGGACGGCGAATCCCGCATCGAGCACCCGGCATGGGGCGTACGTTGTGCGAAGCGCGATGGCCGCTGGCATTTGAAGTGGCGGCCGCTGCACAAACCCGAAGGTTTCGAATGCCGCTTTGAAAGTTTCGGCAACCGCCATGGCGACTATCTCGCCCGCTACGATCAGACGCGCGGCTGGAGTCCGTTCAACTATCAGGTGTGCGCCCGCCGGCTGTGCGGCGATGAAGTGATCGGGCTGGCGTTCGGCCATTTCATCACCCTGAAGGCGGACGGGCGGGTCAGCTCGATCGCGATCGATGACCGGCAGCGGGTGCGGGTGCTCACCGAGGAATTCGGCATGAGCCGGGAAATCATCGGCCGGCTCCCACCGGACCGCCCCACCCCGCCGGCTCCGGGATCGCGGACGGCGGCGGCGGCTGAGGTTTAGCGGGCGTGGAAAATCTCGGGCAGCGCAACGCACACCGGTGAGTGGTCGGGATTCACCTCCATCAGCTCGGCCATGGAGTCCCACCACCTGCGCACCACCGGATGGAACGGCAGCTGGTCCGCAGTGTGGCCGTCCGCGAGTTTTTGCACGGCGAACAAGGTGAGCGTTTCCTCGTCGAGAAAGATCGAATAGTCCGAGACCCCGGCGGCGGTGAGCGCGCCGGAAAGCTCGGGCCAGATTTCATCGTGGCGTTTCCGGTATTCGGCGGTGTTGCCGGGCTTCAATTTCATTTTGAATGCGTTGCGGGTCATGGCGGGAAATTTGATGGCCCTCGATTCGCGCGTCAATCCTCCAACCGCGTCGCGAACCCTGATGCCCAATGGGCCGCGCTTGTTTGCCCCGTTGCAATCGCCCCTTGACCGCAACGGCTCCGCCCTTTACCTAGGCCCTCGTATGGGATTTGACACACTTGGGCTCTCCGCAGCCGTTCTGGAAGCCATTGAGGAGTCCGGTTACACCACTCCGACGCCGATTCAGGCACAGGCGATTCCGCTGATTCTGGAAGGGCGCGACCTCATCGGCGCGTCTCAAACCGGCACCGGAAAGACCGCCGCGTTCGCGCTTCCCACCCTTTCGAAGATCGAAAAGCTGGGAAAACCGCAGATTCTGGTGCTCGAGCCGACCCGCGAGCTCGCCCATCAGGTCGCCGAACAGTTTGAAAAATACGGCAAGCACACCGGCCTCAAGGTCGCGCTGCTTTATGGCGGCGTCGGCCTCGGCACCCAGTCCGAGCAACTCGCCGCCGGTGCCGACATCGTCGTCGCCACCCCCGGCCGCCTGGTCGACCATTTCTACCGCACCACCATGCGCTTCGGCGAAATCAAGGTGCTCATCCTCGACGAAGTGGACCGCATGCTCGACATGGGCTTCCTCCCGCAAGTCCGCAAAATCGTCAATCTCTGCCCGTGGGAAGGCCGCCAAACCCTGTTCTTCTCGGCCACCATGCCGCCGGCGATCCAGACCTTCGCCCAATGGTGCCTCACCGATCCCATCAGCATCGAAATCGCCCGCACCTCGATCCCGACCAGCGTGACCCACGCGTTCTATCCGGTCGCGATGGACCAGCGCGACGAACTGCTGCTAGAACTGCTCAAACAAACCGACTACCACTCGGTGATGATTTTCACCCGCACCCGCAAGGAAGCGGACCAGCTTACCTCGCTGATCAAAACCACCGGCCAGGTCAAGGTGGCCGCGATGCATTCCGACATCAACCAGGTGGACCGCATGAAGGCCCTCGCCGGGTTCAAAGCCGGTGACTACGAAATCCTCGTCGCCACCGACGTCGCCGCCCGCGGGATCGATATTTCCAACGTCTCCCACGTCATCAACTACCGCGTCCCGGAAAACGCCGAGGACTACGTCCACCGCATCGGCCGCACCGGCCGTGCCGAGGCCGAGGGCGACGCCTTCACCATCCTCACCGCCGACGAACTCGACTACGCGAAGTCGGTGGAAATTTTCATCGACCAGCCGATCCCGCGGCGGAAGCTCGAAAACTTCGATTATATTTACACCGCGCTGCTCGACACCTCCCCGATCAAAGCGGTGCGCCGCAAAAAGACCGGCGGCGGCAAAAAGCGGAGATAAGGAGACCAACGCCACGTCATCAAGGCGGTTCCCGGCGAAGTGCCATTACTCCGCCGGGACGTGGGGCTCGAAGGTCATGGCGCGTTCGTGTTCGCGGGCTTTGGCGGACTTTCTCGCTCCCTGATAGAAGTGTTCCTGGGCGCGGAAGGCTTTCTGGCCCTTGGTGCGGAGGATGCGTTGCGAGCTGCCGTCGGGCAGCAGCCGCGAGGCCTGGGTGTTGTCCTGAAAGTAGGCTT
>JBIPMR010000518.1:0-3748 GCA_044369025.1 Luteolibacter sp. | reverse complement strand
TGCCAGCTTCTCACTGTCCGATCCGCCAGCCCCTCTTGCTCTTTGTCAATCCCACTTGATCTCAAATCCTAGATCCCCTATGAAAACCTCAAGATTCAATTGCTACCTGCCGCTTCCCGCGCTCGCCCTGGCCATTTGCTTTACCGCTGCCGTTCCATTTGCTCACGCTGTAGAAAGAGTGTGGGATAACACTGGAACCACTTGGAACTCTACCACCAGCTGGGTGGGCGATGTGGCTCCCACAAATAGCGCAGCCACGGATACGGTTTTGTTCACCAACACCGCAGCTGGTAACAACGCGGTTGCCTTCACCTCCAATCGCTCGATCAACACGGTTACTTTTAATAGCACTGCCAATATTTACACCCTCGCGGACAACAGTTTCACGCTTACGATCGGATCCGGGGGTATCGTCCACAGTGCAACCAATCTTCAGACGATCAACACGCCACTCATCGTTGCTTCCAGCCATTCTTGGAGCACGGTTGCTGGAGGATCATTGACGACTGCCGGAGTGGATCTGGCGGCCACAGTGACCAACCGCACCTTGACGATCATCGGTGCCGGGAACGTGACGATTGGTGGAGAAATCAAGAACTCCTTCGCCGGAACAACCGGTGTCTTGTCTGTGACCTCCACAGGTGCGACGGTTCTTTCCGGCAACAACACCTACGACGGCCTTACGACCATGAACGCCTCAGGAGGCATCCTAACCCTCAGTGGCAACAATTCTGGAGCTGCCGGCGGCGTCAAATTGACGGCCGGAACCTTGAATGTGAACAACGCGAACGCCTTGGGCAGTGGCACGCTCGAGCTGACTGCTGGTTCCATTCTCGATAACACCAGCGGTTTGGCGGTCGTCAATGCCTCGAACAATGCAATCACGCTGACCACCATCGGATCGGGAATCACCTTCGGAACCGCCGCAAGCACTTTGCTTAACGATCTCAACCTTGGTAGCGCCACCGTGACCGCCAGTTCCAGCCGGACGATCAACTTTGCTGGCACCGGAACGACGCTGACCATGGGTAGGCTCGACAGCACGAGCCTCACCACGAGCCGCACCTTCACCTTCACCGGTGGCACGGGAAATACGATGGTGCTGGCCGGAATGAAACTCGCCAACGCTGCAAGCGCCACGGTTGCCAATCTAGAGGGCACCGCGAACCTCACCATCACCGGTTTGATCGAGAACGGTGCCGCACAGGCCAACGGCGTCAACGTCAAAGGCACGGGCATCACCGCCTTCAATGGCAACAACACCTATGACGGCCTAACCGCTCTCTCAAGCGGTGCCACGCTTAGAATCGGCAACGCCAACGCACTAGGAACCAGCACCTCGGGAACCACTGTCGCCAGCGGCGCGGTGCTCGACCTCAATGGCCAGGCGGTCGGAGCCGAGGCTGTGTCGCTCTCCGGCAGCGGCATCAGCGCGGCTGGTGCTTTGGTCAACACCAGTGGCAGTGCCAGCATCAGCGGTGCGATCACCTTGACGGGAGACACCACCATCGGCGCAGGGAATATCACCTTGGGGAACGTTGGACAGTCCGGCACGAGATCACTCACCAAGACCGGAGCGGGGACGCTGACCCTTGGCGGAACCAATTCCTACACCGGTGGAACCGTCATCGTCGATGGAACCGTCAACATCACCGGTGGAAACAACGCAGTCGGCTCATTCAAACTCGAAGGCTCATCCACCACACCGGTGCTGAAACTTTCCAACCTGAATGCCCTCGCCACCACCGCCACCCTTGCCGGAGCCTCCAGCTCCGTTAATACCGGCACCGTCGATCTTGCTGTCGCCGGTTCATACTCACTGGCGGCCTACACCGGGAACAACATGAAGTTCACCGCCAGCAGCGGCAGTGCCACCACCCTCACCTTCACCGGAAACAGCGTGATTACCTCCAGCGCCGCCGGATCAGGCGGCAGGACGATCACCAACACCGATTCAAACCTCAACCTTGTGTTCTCCGGCGACTTGGAAATCGGCTCCACCGCCACGAGCACCGTGACCATCTCCGGCTCCGGCAACACTACGGTCGGAGGCTCCGTCTTCAACACCGGTGCAGGCGTCCGCTCCTTGGAGAAATCCGGCAGCGGCACGCTGACCCTGAACGGAGCTAACAGTTACAACGGCGTCACCGACATCAAGGGAACCGGCAAGGTGTTGATCAACGGCGACAGCTCCGCGTCTACCGGCAATGTCAACGTCGGGGCCTCCGCCATTCTCGGTGGCTCGGGTCTTGCTGGCGGCACCATCAACGTCTCCGGTGTCCTCGCCCCCGGCAACTCCGTCGAGTCGTTGGGAAGTGGATCACTCAACTTCATCACGGGCTCCACCTACGCCTACGAGATTGATGCGACGGCAACCTTGGGACTCCAGGGTGACTTGGCCTACTCCTCCGGCACCCTGGACATTGCTACCGGGACGAACCTGACGCTGACGGAACTTGCATCAGGTATTTGGTCGTCAGGTGCCAAGCTAACACTGATCAGCTACTTCAGCGATGGCGGTGCGAGCGGCTGGAACGACGGCCTCTTCAATTACGGCAGCGCCATTGCGGATGATAGCAGCATCACCATCGGTTCCCAACTCTGGACGTTCAACTACAACGACCTTACCGGCGGCACCAACTATGTGGCCGATCAAACGGGAAACCGCTTCGTCACCATTACCGCCATTCCCGAGCCGAACGCTGCGATGTTAGCTGGTGGTCTCGGCATGCTCGTGCTGCTCCGCCGTCGTCGGATCGGTTGAATTTTTTCGGAGTGAATGGGTTTTCTCCGAACTAGCGGGGCTGCTGCCTGGAGGGGTGGCGGCTCCGCACATGGATTTGAAACCACTCAAGGGAGCGAGAAGAAAGTGCCGCCCCGATGAACTGTTTCTATCTGCCGCCCGGAATAAACTCTGCCGAGAGGACCTCATCCGGAAGCGTTCCTCATGGGTTTGCGGTGTGGTTACACAACACGAATTTGAGGACCAGCGGTGGTCTCGGATCCGGGTGGAGGTGACGAATGAGCGCCTTCAAGCGTGGATCGATGACCGCCAGGTGGTGGATGTGGATCCAGAGGGCCGCAAGCTCTCACCGCGCGAAGGGGCGATCAAGTATTGCGCGCCATCGGGTCTCGCAACGTGGCTGACGAGTGCGGAACTGCGGGGTGTGAGATGGCACAAGCGTGGGGATGGATTCGGCGAATCCAAGTCTTGGTTTTAGTTGCAGCAGCCGAAGTTCTTTCGAGCGGGGCGGACATTCGTTCGCGCCAAAACGTCTCCAAGTGGAGACGTTTTCAGGCACTGCCGACCGCGCTCAACCCGGGTTGACCCACCACAGGGTGACGTGGGCAGCCTCGTCGCCGAACTTGGATGCGGCGATTCCGCAAATGCGGGAAATCCGCCCGAGAGCGAGGATACCAGCCTCGTTCGTTGTTTGGTGCGGTGGAAGTTCGGCAACGTCGGCAGGATGACCACGGCGCAAACGGCCTTCAGAACCCAGCAAGCCCTCAACGCAAGCATCGAGAGATTGATCAAGGCAGGCGATAACCCATGGACGCATCAGGTCAACCACCAGCAGGTGGAAGGATACCTGCGGGGCTTGCGTGCCGCCGCCGGTCAGAAGAAGGCCAGTAAGAAATTTTGGCACAACACTCTCAACGCCCTGAAGGGATTCTTCGCTTGGACTGCCACCGCCGACAAGACGACGATCCGGCCGTTCACCTTCGAGAACCCTGCGGTAACCGTTCG
>JBIPMR010000043.1:0-11474 GCA_044369025.1 Luteolibacter sp. | reverse complement strand
TGCCTGGATCCAGGATGCGCCCTGGGAGATATATTGGCCGATCCAGCCGTTAGGAGCGTATATCTGTGTCAGGGTGATCCCGGCGACAGCGGTGGGCAGGGCGAACGGCAGATCCACCATCGCGTCAAACAATCGACGTCCGGGGAAATCATAGCGCACCAGCACCCAAGTCACCAACAGCCCGAGCACCATGCTCACCGAGGCGGCGGCGGCACTCGCGCCGAAGGTGAGCTTGGTGGCGGCCATCACCCGTGGATGGGTGAGCAGGTTCCACCACTCATCGATGCCAAGCTCCGCCGCCTTGATGAACAAGGCGGCGAGGGGAATGAGGATGATGAGGCTCAGATAGCTGATGGTGAATCCCATCGACAGTCCGAAACCGGGGATGACGCGTCGCTTTGACATACTGTGTTTGCTTTAGCGGTTGCCGTAAATCTTGTCGAAGGTGCCACCGTCGTCGAAGTGGGCTTTCTGCGCCGTGGCCCAGCCGCCGAAGTCCTTGTCGATGGTGACGAGAGGGATCGCGGGCAGCTTGTCGCTGAATTTCGCGGCGATTGCGGCATTGCGGGGACGGTAGAAATGTTTACCTGCGAGTTTCTGGGCTTGGTCGGTGTAGAGGAACTGCAAGTAGGCTTTCGCGACTTCGGCGGTGCCGTGTTTCGTGGCGTTCTTTTCGACCACCGCGACCGGAGGTTCTGCCAGAATGCTGATAGATGGATAGATGACCTCGGTTTTTCCGGGAAATTCCTTTTCAATCAGATAGGCCTCGTTTTCCCATGACAGGAACACATCACCGATGCCGCGCTGGGCGAAGGTGGTGGTGGATCCTCGGGCACCCGTATCCAGGACGGGAACGCTTTGAAACAGCCGCCCCATGTAATCGAGGATCTTCGCCTGATCGCCGGCAAACTGTTTGTCCGCCCAGGCCCATGCGGCGAGGTAGTTCCAGCGCGCGCCGCCCGAGGTCTTCGGATTGGGCGTGATCACCTGGATGCCGCCTTGCACCAGATCCGGCCAGTCTTTGATGGCCTTCGGGTTTCCCTTCCGCACCACGAAGACGATGGTGGAGGTATAAGGCGAGCTGTTATCGGGGAGTTTCGCCTGCCAGTCGGGAGGAAGAAGCTTCGCCTCCCCGGCGAGCACGTCGATGTCTCCGGCGAGCGCCAGGGTCACGACATCCGCTTCGAGTCCGTCGATCACCGAGCGGGCCTGTTTGCCGGAGCCACCATGGGATTGTTTGATCTCGAGGGACTGGTTGGTCTTGGCCTGCCAGTCCTTGCGAAACACCTCGTTGACCTCGGTGTAGAATTCCCGCGTCGGGTCGTAGGAGACGTTCAGCAGGGCGATGGAGGTCAAGGCGGCCGCGGGCCCGCTTTTTTTGCATGCCGTTAGTGAGAGCAGGGCGGCGGCGAGGGTAATGGTGAGTGATGTGGTTTTCATGGTGAACTGGTTTGGCTTAGAAGGAAAAACGAATGCCGGTGAGTAAGGTATATCCATTGTAGGAACCGCCGTTTTCGCGAGCGAGCCATGCGTATTCGGCACCGGCCATCAGCTTCAGCTTTTCGCCGTAGATGAAGTATTGGGCGCCGCCGTAGATCGCATGGTAGGAGTCGCCGAGGCCCGCGTTATCCACGACCTTGCGTTCGTATCGGGACTGTCCCTGCACGCCGAGGGGGCCGTCGCTGTTCGCATGGGAATAGCGGCCGACGAGCTGGAGTTTTTTCGGGATGATGTCGTAGGTCGGCTGGATGTAGAAACCGAACACGTCACTGTTGTCACGATCTCCGCCACTCGCGGAGAAGGCTTCGAAGACGGCGGTGGCATCACCTTCCTTCACGGTGAAGGTGGCGGTGATGATGTCGTCGTATTTACCCATCACCCGATCATCCGTTTCGCGATCGCTGTGGAGCCAGTCGAGGCGGAAGTCGGCTTTTTCGACGTTGAGCAGGCTTTTGATGTCGTATCCCGCGCCAAGAGTGATGGATGTGCCGCCGCTGAGATCGCCGAACTCGCCTTCGCCGAAAGCTCCGGAGCCGCCGGTGTTGTTCGGGGTGTCGTTTGAGTAAACCCCGGCACGCCATGACCACTCGTTGGAGGTCCCTTCCACGGTTAGGCCGGTGGCGCGGTTGATTCCGAGCTGGTTGAAAATCTGTGAGCGCTCAAAGGTGGGTTGGGTATTGGTGGACTCAAGCCAGTCATATTGGGCGATCAACGGCTTGGTTTTACCCGCGGTGATGCTGAGCCATGATTTCGGCTTCCAGCGGAGGTAGGCATCGACGAGGCCGTCGTAAATGTCGTTGAAGCCATCGTTGCTCTGGAAGTCGGCGCGGATTTCGATTTGTTTATCGAAAAGTTTGGCATCGAAACCGAAGCGCGAGCGGCGGACCTCCCAGTTGCTTTGGCTGCCCTGATCGGCATCCACGTCCCAATACTGTCCTTGATAGCGGCCACGGAGTTTGAACTCCTCGAGGATGGGATTGGTGTCATCCTTGTAGAGGGTGGCGGAGCTCCAGAGCTTGTCGAAGGTGCTTGGCTCGACCAACTCGGTGGATTTGTCCTGGGCGCGGGTGATTACGGGCAGTCCGGCGAGCAGTGCGAGCGCGGCGGCGCGCGGCAGGCGGTGGTTCAGGACGAGGACCGATTTGCGGTGGTTCCGGGATCGCTTGCGGATTTCAGGTTGATGCTTTTTTCGTGTGGTTTTCATGGTTGTCTGCGGAGCGTCCGCGTCCGGTTTTCCGGTGAGCTTTCGCAGTGGTTGTTTTAAGGAACCCCCGGGAGTGCGGTGGGCGTGGGAGAATGGGGACACAAAAAAGAGACCGACTGGAGGACGGAGGATGATCCTGCGCGAACCGCGGCGTGGATCACGCCGGGATAGGGTTCGCGCGGGTCGATTCCTCCGGTGGTCCGGTCGGTCTCTTGGAGCGTGGAGCGGGCTGAAAACCCGATAGAGTGTTATTTCTGGCTTGGGGCCGCGTCCTCGCGGGAAGCGACGAAGCGGGTTTTTTCAATGCTTTCGACCTGGGTCACGCGGCCGTCGTGGACGGTGATTTGGACCGAGCCGAAGCGGAGATTGGCGACGTTCTGGCGGACGACATCGAGCCAGTCAGCCTTGGTGCCTTCGGGCGAGGAGCGTTCAGAGGTGATCGTGTTCATCGGCGGTGGTGGTGAGAGTGGCAAGTTGGGAGAGTCCGGCGAGGAATCCGTCGGCGGGATCGGCTTTGCGATGGGGCGCGACCGCGAGGACCAGCGCGTCGGCCGTGCCGAATGGCGGGACGATGCCGTCGCGGCGCATTTTCCGCAGGGTGACCTCGACGACTTGGGCGACGGTGTAGCGGTCGAGGATGGCAGCAATGGCGTTGCGGACGTCGATCATGACCATGCGCAGTCCGCAGTGATCCTCGTCCGGACAGGTGCAGGGCTGATAGGCGTTTTCGCTGGCGCAGCAGATCGGTGCGAGGCGGCCGTCCATCAGGCGGACGAGCTGGCCGATGCCGATCTCGGAAGCTGGCTTGGCGAGCGAGTAGCCGCCGAATTTCCCGCGATGGGTTTCGACCAGGCCGGCTTCACGAAGCTCTTGGAGGATCCGCTCGACGAATTTCAGGGGCAGCCGATTCGCCTCGGCGAGCTCCGCTCCGGAAATGATGGCCCGCCCAACCTCAGTGGCAATGCCGAGGTTGATGGTGGCGCGCAGGGCGTATTCAGCTTTTTTTGAAAGGTGCATTCGGTTATCTGAACCAATTGGTATAGATTTAAACCGGCTTGCCAAGAAAAAAATTCCGCGGGATCCACCGCGCCTTTTGAGGAAGGCACCAAAAATAGCATTTGTATGGCTTATGATCATTCCACCGACCAAGGCAAGTATCCGAGGGACCACCGCCATCAGTCGACAATGTAGCGTTCTTGATCTAGCAGGCAGGATGTTTTCAGATCATTCCTTCAGGCGGATCGCAGTGGTTGCGCTGTCCTTGGCAGGACCGCTGCTAGCCTCGTCACCGCTGGAAAGCCTTTGGACCGGCTGGGAGAGAGTTCCCGTGGGGGAGCCTGGCAGCCAAGCGGTGGCGGGCGGATCCATGATGATGGTTCTCGAAGCTTCCGAGGATCTTGCAACCTGGACCGAAACCGCTTCTAACGACGGCGGCCCGCAGGAGTGGATCCCACTGACGGCGGATGCCACCATCGATCCCGAAACCCGCGGGATCAGGCTGCCAACCACCCCCTCCGGACACGGTTATTTCCGACTCCGCACCGACAAACTCAACCCCTAACCCAGCCCTCGTCGATCCATTCGTCGAAAGCGGCAGCGACGGACTGGAACTCCCCGAGTTCTTCGACGTTCCCGCCGTCAAACGCGCCGGCGGTCTCGCCGCCCTCCAAGCGCACGGCCATCCCGCCCGATTCGTCATGGAAACCAAACGGCGGCTGTTCGTCGCGTGAGCGGGGAAAAATCAACGTGGCGGTCTTCGCAAGCGCATGTTACCCTCAGGCCATGACCAAGGTTGCTCAACTGAAAGAAGCGGCAGCGGATCTTTCCGGGCCTGACCGGGCGGAGCTCGCCGCTTTCCTTCTCGGCAGTCTGGAAGAGGTCCACCACTGGGTGGACGATGAGGAAGTGCTGCGGCGGCGCGAGGAACTCGACTCAGGAGAAGTCCGCGGCTTGACCTTGGCCGAATTCAAGGCTGCCTGTGGAAGACTTTGATTCCTGCCAATGGATTTGATTCTCCACCCGCAGGCCGTGAAAGATGCCCGGAGCATCGCCTCCAAGTATGAGATCGTTTCCAAGCAGCTTGTGACCCGGTTCTGGCACGAAATGGATTCCGCCCTTGAAACCATCGGAGCTTTTCCCGAGCGTCATCACTTTGATCCATCCGGGTTTCGGCGCTCGAACCTCGAAAAACTCCCCTATCACATTCTCTTCGAAACCAGACTGGAGTGCATCCGCATCATGGTCATTCGACACCATCATCGGAATCCTTCATACGGACTCCGTCGAAGGTGATCCATCCGGTCATTCAACTTCTTTTTTTGCTGATTCCAAAAATTTTCTTACCAAATCGATGAGTGCCTTCAAATACCTGCCGCTGATTCATCCGGGCGAGATCCTGCTCGAAGAGTTCATCAAGCCGATGGGACTCAGCTTGGCTTTGGTTTCCCGCTCCACCGGGATCCCGGCGTCGCGGCTCACCGAAATCACCAAGTGCCGCCGCAGCTTGACCGCCGAGACAGCATTGCGTCTAGCGAAGTACTTCAACACCTCCGCCGCTTTCTGGATCGGGCTTCAGGCGGAACACGATCTCGAAGTCGCCCAAAGAGCGGTGGGTGAGAAAATCGAGCGCGAGGTGATTTCACTCGCCTCATGAGAACCATCAATCCCGCCCGACTCGTCATGGAAACCAAACGGAGGTTGTTCGTCGCGTGACGGCACCCACCGCCCGCCTTGACGCGATACAGGAAACCCGTTAGCTTGCCGCTTATGAAGGTAACGATCGATATTCCGGACGATCTTTACCGGCGGGCCAAGGCCCGCACGGCCGAGGAAGGGCGGCGCATCCGCGAGGTGGCTGCTGATCTGTTTCAAAAATGGCTCGATGAGGGCGGCAACTCCCGGGCGACCGCCGAAATCCCGGTCATCACTCCGGCCCAACTGACCCGCCATCGGGACGCCGAAAGCCTGCGGGCCGCTTACCCACAGGGCTACCGCCTCAGCGGCCCGCTGATCCCCGCGAGAAAGGGAGCCCCGCAAATTCCCGCCGCCGTCGTCGAGCAAGCGCTTGAGAAAATGGACCAGGAAGAACTCGACGCCCATGCCCACGCTCGTTGACGCCAACGTCTGGCTGCCCATCCTCGTCGAGAAAATCCTATTCCCTCCCCGGCCTCCAACTCCTCAACGCGGAATGAGAAAACCGCGTCGCTGAATAAGTTGGGACAAGTGCCATCCGTGGCCATCAAGTGTGTTCCGGGTTTGCGCTTGGCATCATGGTTGTTTTCCCGATGGATGGGCGGGTGCTCTGCAGCGTTCATTTCCGTGGCTACCGGTTGCTCCGTGATTTCCGTTTGAAGCTGGCCGGGGTGACGCTGGTGACGGGCGAGAACGGCGTGGGAAAATCCAACATCTATCGGGCGCTCGCCCTGACCCAGCGAATGGCCCAAGGCACGTTTGCAGCCGCCGTCGCCGAGGAAGGCGGCCTGCCGAGCCTGCTGTGGGCGGGCGACCGGAAAAAGAACGAACCCCGGCGCATGCGCTGGGAGTTGGTGGATACGGATTTCCAGTTCGAGACCGAGTGCGGCATGATTCCATCAGCTCCGGACGATCCGACGGAGTTCCGGACCGATCCCGACATAAAGCTCGAAGTCCTGCGTCATGGCGGAACCAAGGGCCGGGTGATGGCCCGCCGTAACGGACCTGCCATCGACCTGCGATCCCCCGATGGCAAGATGGAAACCCGACCACTGCCGATCCACGCGCCGGAGTCCATGCTCAGCGAGGTGCGCGACGGCATCCGCTACCCGGCGATGATGGCCGCGCGGGAAATCCTGATATCCTGGCGTTTCTATCATCACTTCCCCACCGGCCCGCGTTCGCCCCTGCGCCAGCCGACGATCGGCTTCTGGTCGCCGGTCCTGGCGGAAGACGGCGGGAATCTAGCAGCAAATTTGCAGACCCTGATCGAGTGCCAACGCTCCGGGCCTCTGGATGACGCGGTGGAAATGGCATTTCCCGGTTGCCAATGGTCGCCGGTGGACGACCAGGGCCGATTCCAATTGCGACTGCTGCGCCCCGGCCTGAAACGCTGGCTCGAAGCCGCCGAATTGTCAGACGGGACGCTGCGGTTTTTCTGCCTTTGTGCTGCCCTGCTCACCACCCGGCCGCCGCCGCTGATGATCATCAACGAACCGGAAGCCAGCCTCCACCCGGACCTCCTGCCACCCTTGGCGGAGCTGGTCGCGAAGGTTTCCGGGGAAACCCAGGTCCTCATCGTCACCCACTCGCGGGAACTGGCCGCCGCGGTCGCGGCGAGATGCGACGCCAAAGTGGTGGATCTCATCAGCCACAACGGGGAAACCCGGCAGACAGGCCAAGGGACTTCCTCGCGGGTTTGGACATTCGACGGGGATGACTGAAGCGACCGCGTGCCGGCGGGTTCCGGGCGAGATGAATCTCGCGGTCCGTTTGTTAAAGCCGCAGCGCGGTCTTGAGGAACGGCGCGGTGCGGGAGGTTTTGGACTTGGCGACTTTTTCAGGCGTTCCCTGGGCGATGATTTTCCCACCCCCATCGCCGGCTTCGGGGCCGAGGTCGAGGATCCAGTCGGCTTCGGCGGCGACAGCCATGTGGTGCTCGATGACGACGACGGTATGGCCTTCATCGACGAGGCGGTGGAGCACGTCGATGAGGCGCTGGACGTCTTCGAGGTGGAGGCCGACGGTGGGTTCCTCGATCAGATAGAGATTGCGCTGGGCGAAGAAGGCGTTGTTGAGGGTGGCCTTGGTGCCGCGGCCTTTGGTGAGTTCGGAGACGAGCTTGATGCGCTGGGCCTCGCCG
Source organism: Luteolibacter sp. (assembly GCA_044369025.1). Taxonomy (GTDB): domain Bacteria; phylum Verrucomicrobiota; class Verrucomicrobiia; order Verrucomicrobiales; family Akkermansiaceae; genus Luteolibacter. Next base: position 3,936 of record JBIPMR010000043.1, on the reverse strand, counting down.
CCGGATAGGGTGGGCGAGGGCTGGCCGAGTTGGAGGTAGCCGAGGCCGGTGTCGGCCATCAGTTTGAGCGGGTGGGAGATGCGCGGCTGGGACTCGAAGAAGGCGGAGGCCTCGTCGATGGTCATGGCGAGCACCTGGCCGATGTTTTTCTGGCGGAAGGTGACCTCCAAGGTCGCCGGGTTGTAGCGCTCGCCGTTGCAGGATTCGCAATGGACCCAGGTGCTGGGCAGGAAATCCATTTCCAACTTCACGCGGCCGTTGCCTTTGCAGTCGGGGCAGCGTCCGCCATCGGTGTTGAAGGAAAAGCGCGAGGCGTCGAAGCCGCGCATGCGGGCTTCGGGGAGCTGGGCGAAGAGCGCGCGGATGTGGTCGAAGACTTTCACATAGGTCGCCGGGCAGGAACGCGAGGTTTTACCGATGGGGGATTGATCGACTTCGAAGCAGGCTTTGATTTGTTTCTCGCCGCTGGTCTTGCCGAACGGGAGGTTGGATTTTTTCACCCGGGTGGTCTTGGCTTCGTTTTTGAACAGCGCGGCGATACACGAATGCATCAGCGAGGATTTACCGGAACCGGAAATGCCGGTGAGCACCGTGAGCCGGCCTAACGGGATGGCGGCATCGACGTTCTTGAGATTGTTCGCCCGGCACTCCGCCAGAGTCAGGAACGGATGGTCTTTTTTCACCTCGCGGCGGGAGCCGCGGATGGGGTGGTGGATGACGGCGGAGAGGGCGCGGTAGGTGGGGGAGTTTGCGAGTTTGAAGTTTTCCGTTTTCAGGGCAGAGGCAGATTTCTTCTTCTCGCTTGAAACTGAAAACTGAACACCAGGAACTTGCGGCGGTTTTCCCTGATAGACGATTTCGCCGCCGAGGCGGCCGGCGCCGGGGCCGAGGTCGATGAGGTGGTCGGCGGCGGCGATGGTGTCCTCGTCGTGCTCGACGATGATGAGCGAGTTTCCCTGGTCGCGGAGGGCGATGAGGGTTTTGAGGAGGGCGGCGTTATCGCGCGGATGGAGGCCGATGGTGGGTTCGTCGAGCACGTAGAGCACGCCGCGGAGGTTGGAACCGAGCTGGGCGGCGAGGCGGATGCGCTGGGATTCGCCGCCGGACAGGGTGTTGCCGGAGCGGTCGAGCTGGAGGTAGCCGAGGCCGACTTCCTGGAGGAAGGAAAGGCGCTGGCGGATTTCCGGTAGAATGTCGCGGGCGATGAGCGTGTCGCGGGAGGCGGTGAATTTGAGGTTTTGGAAATGGGTGGATGCGGAGTTGATCGAGAGGTGGCCGAGGTCGGAGATGGCGGTGGATGAGTCGCGGCGAGACGCCGCGGACACGGCCTGCGGCGAGACGCCGCAGCTACTGAGACGCACGGCGGCGGCGGTGGGGTTGAGGCGGGAACCGTGGCAGGCGGGGCACTCGGCGAGTTCGGTGTCGTCCATGCGGTCGATGGCGCGGTCGGCGTCGAGCTCCGCCTCTAACACGGAATCAAAGCGGGCGATGTCGAGGTGTTGGCGGCGTTTCGGCACGCGGCCGTGGCCGCGGCATTCCGGGCACCAGCCGTGGGGGGAGTTGAAGGAGAACAGGCGCGGGTCGAGCTCTTCGAAGGACTGGTTGCAGCTGGGGCAGCTGGAGTGGGTGGAGAGCAGGACGAATTTTTTGTCGGCGGTGAAGAGTTTGATGAGGCCCTTGCCGATCTCCAGCGCTCTTGCGATGGAGTTTGCGAGTTGGAAGTTTTCAGTTTTCAGGGCAGGGGCTTCGCGCTTGCCCATTTTCTTCTCGCTGAAAACCGAACCCTGAAAACTAGCAACTTCGATATCGATGTCGTGTTCCTTGAAACGTTCGAGACGGGTGAAGCCTTCGGCGTCCTTGAACTGTTTGTCCACCAGCAGGCGGGTGAACCCTTGTTTGAGCGCCCACTCGGCGATCTCGTTGTGATAGCCTTTTTTGCCGCGGATGATCGGAGCTAACAGGGTGACGGGGCCTTGTTCGAGATGGCCGCGGATGGTGTTCTCGATGGCGGACAGGGATTGTTTTTCCACCGGGACCTGGCAGTCCGGGCAGTAGAGGGTGCCGAGTTTGGAATAGAGCAGGCGGATGAAATTCCACAGCTCGGTGACGGTGGCGACGGTGGACTTTCCGCCACCCTGGGAGACGCGTTGTTCGATGGCGACGGTGGGCGGGAGGCCCTGGAGCTGGTCGATCTCGGGTTTTTCCAACTGCTCGGCGAACTGCCGGGCGTAGGCGGACATGGAGTCGAGGAAACGGCGCTGGCCTTCGGCGAAGAGGATATCGAAGGCGAGGGTGGACTTGCCGGAGCCTGATAGACCGGAGATGACGACGAGCTGGTCGCGCGGGATGTCGAGGGAGATGTTTTTGAGGTTGTGGTGGCGGGCGCCGCGGAGGGTGATGGAGTTGGGAGCGAGCTGGGAATTGGGGGTTGGGGATTTGGAGACTTTGGATTTGGTGACGACAGGAGTGTCGTCGCTCCTTAGCGCTTGTTTGAGGAAGTGGGCGGTGGGAGTGTTGAGTTTGGCGACGGTTTCGGGCGGGCCCTGGGCGACTAACTGGCCACCGTGTTTGCCGGCTTCGGGGCCGAGGTCGAGAATCCAGTCGGCGGATTTGATGACGTCGAGGTTGTGCTCGATGACGAGCAGGGAATGGCCGGAATTGACCAGCTTCTGGAAGACACCGAGCAGGTTTTCGATGTCGGAGAAGTGGAGGCCGGTGGTGGGTTCGTCGAGGATGAGGAGTTTCGGGCGAGATGAATCTCGCGGTCCGTCCGAAGAAGAGAGGAGTTGGCAGAGCTTGAGGCGCTGGGCCTCGCCGCCGGAGAGGGTGTTGAGGGGTTGGCCGAGTTTGAGGTAGCCGAGCCCGACTTCGACGAGGGGCGAGAGCAGCTTGATGATCTGGTTGTGGCGCTTGAGGAATGCAGGCGGGACGCCTGCTCCCCCTTCGTAGAAGGCGATGGCATCGACGACGGTTAGGTCGAGGATGTCGTAGATGGATTTTCCGCGGTAGTGGAAATCAAGGGTGGAGGATTTGTAGCGCCTGCCGTTGCAGTCGGGGCAGGTGACGTAGAGATCGGATAGAAACTGCATTTCGACCTTTTCGAAGCCGTTTCCGGCGCAGCGGTCGCAGCGGCCGGCGCCAGAGTTGAAGGAGAAGAAGCCGGTGGTAAGCTCGCGGGCCTTGGCCTCGGGAGTGCAGGCGAAGAGCTGGCGGATGGGATCGAAGGCCCCGAGGAAAACGGCGGGCGTGGAGCGCGGGGTGCGGGCGACTGCGGTTTGATCGACAAGCTCGACGCCGCCGAGGTGTTGGGAGCCCTTGAGTTCCTTGATCGGCGCGGCGTCACCTTCCACCACCTGGCCCAACTTGCGGGCGAGATTCAGATAGAGGACGTCGTGGGCGAAGGTGGATTTGCCCGAGCCGGAGACGCCGGTGAGCACGGTGAACAGGCCGAGCGGGAGATCGACGTCGAGTTTCTTGAGGTTGTGGCGGGTGGCTCCGCGGATGGAGAGCAGTTGTTTGGCGGGCTTGCGGCGCTGGGTGGGGATGGCGATGGATTTCTGGCCGGTGAGCCAGGGGAGAGTGCCGTTTTGGATTTTGGATTTTTGACTCGTGGGCGAGACGCCCACGCTCCTTGGTGGACCTTGATAGATGAGGGTGCCGCCGAAGGAACCCGCGCCCGGGCCGAGGTCCACGAGGTGGTCGGCGGCGAGCATCACGGTCTGCTCGTGCTCGACGACGACGAGCGTGTTGCCCTTGTCGCGGAGGCCGTGCATGACGCCGACGAGGCGGTCGATATCGCGCGGGTGGAGGCCGACGGTGGGCTCGTCGAGCACGAAGAGCGTGCCGGTGAGGGCGGCGCCGAGACAGGTGGTTAGATTGACGCGTTCGACCTCGCCGCCGGAGAGGGTGCGGGTGGTGCGGTCGAGGGTGAGGTAG
>JBIPMR010000042.1:0-11483 GCA_044369025.1 Luteolibacter sp. | reverse complement strand
CCGCCGGAGTCGCGGCATCGGTGGGGGTGCCCGCGAGCCAGAGTTTTTCGCTCACGGCGCGTTCGAGCTGGCTGCGGGTGATTGTTTGATCAAACACCCGGGCAACGACTCCGCGGGATTTCGCCCGGGCGATCGAGGCGGTGCTATCCGGATCGAGCAGCTCGAACTGGTGGCGCAGCGGACCTTTGAAAACCCACAAATCACCGGCCAGATAGAGGGCGGCCAGAACGGCAAGCGCGATGCGGGGCGTGAGCTTGCCGGACAGGTGCATGACGGGAAATTACCGGATCTCGATGGTGGTGCCGGGGCGGATCAGGCTGGGCAGGCGCACAGCGTCCCAGTTGGCCAGACGGATGCATCCGGCGCTGCGGGCACGGCCGATGGTTTCCGGATCCGAGGTGCCGTGCAGGCCGATGCCGGATTTGCTGGTGCCGTTCCAAATCACGCCGACCGGGCTGTTGGGGCCGGGCGGGATGTTGAGCGCGTTCTGGCTGCGCTTGCCGGTGTCGAGCAGTTGTTGGTCGTAGCGCCAGTAGGGCAGTTCGATCATGTTGCGCAGCTCCCAGGTGCCGAATTTGATGAATTGCGGTTTGCCGGGCGTGATCGGGAACGAGGCGATCAGGCCGCGGTTCGGGCGGGTGATCGGGCTGATTTCCGGGGTGCCGGGCTCGGCGATGACGAGGGCCACGGGTGCGGCTTCGAAGATGCGGATCTGGTTGATTTTGGTATCCACCACCGCGTGGCGCTGGCTCATCGCCTCGTCGGCCTTGTGGGCGGCGCCGGTGAGTTTCTCGACGTGGAAGGGCGTGACGTTGGGCACGATCAGGCTGTCGCGCGGCTTGAGGTTGTTGATTTTCGAGGAGCCGTTGAGGGTAACGAGGTAGGGGACATCGGTGTGGTAGCGCTCCGACATGAACTCGGCGTAGCTGCGATAGCTCATGCGTTTCACCTGTGCCTGGAGCGAGCGTTTGGTGGGGAGCTTGGGGTTGATCCATTCCTTGGCGAGATCCGGGACCACGGCGGTGGCGAACGGGTTCGGCACGGCTTGGCGGGCGGTGGTGTTGATGGCGGTCCAGTCACTCAGCGGGTGGCCGTTGACTTCGTTCCACGAGCGCACGGCGAGTTCGGTGAACTGACCGGGTTTCCCATCCAGCACGCCAGGGCCGAATTTCGCTTCATCGAGGAAAATCTGGAGCCGCATCGCATCGTCGCCGGTGGGCTTGAGTTCGAGTGGGGTGGGCTCGGAAATGGTTTCCAACGGGGTGGCCGGTGCGGTGGGCGTCACCGTGTCGGCCGGCAGATTTTCGGGCAACGGCCGTGAAGCGATGTCGTCATCGCCACCCAGCGGCAGGGCGCGGAGCACCACACGGGTGGGCGGTTGGGCGGGCGGAACCGGCTGCTGCGCGGAAACCAAGCTGGCCGAGGTGATGAGCAAAAAGGAAACGAAACGAAGCATGGGATGGAGCGGAATGAGATTACGCGGGCAAGGTGGCAAATTCTTCAAGGCGGCCGGCGATGGCGGCGGGAACGACGGCGCTGACGAGGATATCATCGTCCTCGTAGCCGGTCGAAAGCACCTTCGCCTCACGGTGCAGCAGACTGACGAGATCCGCGCGGTTTTGGGGAATGCGGTAATCCTTGCGGCGGACGCGGTCGGCCAAAACGGCGGAGCAGGCTTTGAGCAGATCGTCGAGGCCGAGGCCGGAGACGGCGGAAATATGCAGGGCGTCGGGAAATTTCCGGTCGAGCGCCGCCAGTTGTTCGGGGTCGGTGACGCGGTCGATTTTGTTGAGCACCGTGATGATTTCCTTATCCACCGCGCCCAACTCGGCGAGCACTTCGAGGGTCGTCTGATGGAAGCGCTCGATTTCCGGAGCGGTGGCATCCATCACGTGGATCAGGAAATCCGCCAGCGCGGCCTCCTCCAAAGTCGCTTTGAACGCTTCGACGAGGCGGTGGGGAAGGTTTCTCACGAAGCCGACGGTATCGGTGATCAACAGTGGCTGGCCGTCCGGCAGTTCGATGCGGCGGGTGGTGGTGTCGAGCGTGGCGAAAAGCATGTCCTTGGCCATCACGTCCGCGCCGCTGAGGATGTTGAGCAGGGTGGATTTGCCGGCGTTGGTGTAGCCGACGATGGCGGCGTGCGGCGTCTCGAATTTTTCGCGCTCCTTGCGCTGGGTCTTGCGCTGCTTGCGGACGACCTCGATTTCGCGCTTGGCGCGGTCGATGATCTGATAGGCGAGGCGGCGGTCCACCTCGATTTGTTTTTCACCCATGCCGCGCGACGCGCCGCCGCCGGCACCGCCGCCGGAGCCTGCGGATTCGCGGTCAAGGTGGCCCCACATCCGCGCGAGGCGGGGGAGGGCGTATTGCATGCGGGCCAGCTCGACTTGCAGGCGGGCCTCGCGGGTTTGCGCGCGTTTGGCGAAAATATCGAGAATCACCTCTTCGCGATCGATCACGCAAAGGTCCGCGAGTCTCTCCCACTCGCGTTGTTGGGACGGGGCGAGGCCGTTGTCGATGACGATGACATCGCACTCGTGGGCGCGCGCCAGTTCGACGACTTCGGCGGCCTTGCCGGTGCCGCAGAGAAATTTTTTGTGCTTCTCGCGGCTGCGCGAGAGCACCAGTTCGGCGACTTCGATGCCGAGGGTTTTCACCAGTTCACCAAGTTCCTCGAGCAGCGATTCCGACTCTTCGGCTTCGCGTGCGTCGAAGTAAAAGCGCACCAGCAAGGCGCGCTCGACCATATCGGGCTTTTGTCTGACTTCGAACATCCGCGGCCTAGGTAACACCGATGCGGTCTTACGGCTATGCGAAATTTTTCGGGACGTCTGCGGTGGGGGTGATCTAACGAAAGATCATCTGGTCTGCGCCAACCCTTGATTGCGCGAATGTGGGGAGGCAGTCCCAAGGAGCGGCGGACTCCGGCCGCCGATGCCCATGGCAAGCCAAGGTTGTGAGCGAAGCGCTTTCCATGGTCACCTCATGGTCAGGGCGATTCGGAGATCGCCCCTCCTTGATTGCTTATGAAGCATCAATGCAGTCGCCCCGCGAGGCGAGGCGGCTGCATTTGAAATCGAAACTGCTGTCTCTTATGGGTTCTGCCCTTGGAGGCGGCCGAAGAGTTTGCCGCCTGCGGCCTGGCTGGACTGGATGGTGGCCTGCACGTGGTTGAGCGGGTCGCCCGGGGTGACGGTGAAGGTCACGCCGCTGAAGGGGCCGCCACTGGTGTCCGGCACGGTGACCGAAGTCCACGGGTCGGAGATGCCGAGATCGCTGCTGTGTTGCAGGCTGAGCGCCGCGGTGCCGCTGGCAACGGCGTTGCGCATGCTGAAGCTCATCAACAATCCGCCGCCGCTGTGGTTGATGGTGGGCAGCTTGTTGAGGGCGCTTGCGGTGGGATTCGCCGCGCCGAGCAGGAAGGCGAGGCCGTTGGTCACGCCGTCGCCGTTGGCATCCGCGCCGAAAGCCGCGCCACCGGCCCAGGTGTCATACGGGCTGGGGCCGCCGAGCGAATTGAGTTTCAGCAGGTTGCCGTCGACCACCAGCTCATAGTTGGGCACCGGGGCCGCGAGCACCGGAACCCCAGTGATGGGTGAGCCGGCGCTGGCCAGAATGTAAGAGGGTGCGGTGGGTGTGCCGGTGACCGATACCGAGGAACCGGTCAGGTCGAGCGCGCCGTTCACGGTGAGGCGGTCGGCGGCCGCGCCGGCCACGTCAATGGCGAGCGTGCCGCTGAGGGTGACGGTTTCGGCGGTCAGTGGGGTGACGCCGTTGCCCGGTGCGATGGTTCCGGTAGCGGTCACGGTGCCGAGGGTGCCGGTGCCGCTGAGGGTGCCGCCAAAGTTCACGACCACGGTGCTGGCGGTTTGGATGCCGTCAATTTGCAGGGTGCCGAATTCCACGGTGGTGGGGCCGGTGTAGGTGTTGGTGCCTGCGAGCCTCCACGTGCCGTTGCCGTTCATGATCACCGCGGTGAGAGAGGTCCCGGCCCCGTTGGCGAGGTTGCTGGAGATTTCGCCGTCGCCCTCGCCATAGAAACGGATGACCCGGGTGTTGGTGGTGTTGATGTTGGTGGCGGTCCCGGTGATCGTCAGTTTTCCGGCGTTCGACCAGATGTTCCAGTTGCTGCCGCCGCCACCCAAGGTGAGGGGACCGCTCAGGGTGTTGTTGCCATCGACGTTGACGAGGCCGGGCGCATCGCCCGCGACGCTTTGTTTTTGGCCCAGTAGAATTGGTTCGGCCAGGGTGACGCCGCCGTTCAATTCCAGGCGTGCGGTGATTGCATTGGTGATGTTGGTCCCGTCGATCGCGTAATCGGTCGCGGCGCCGAGCGCATCATCGTCGGTGACGAGGATGGCGCCGCCGCTGATGGTGGTGACCCCGCCGTAGGTTTTGGCGGAGTCGATCAACAGCGTGCCGGTTCCGGTTTTGGTGAGGGCGCCGGTGCCGGTCAGAGCCTTGTCCAAGGTCGTGTCATCGCTCCGATTGATGACGACCAAGCCGTCGTTGGCGATCGCGGTGGCGGCGATGCTGCCGGTGTCCGTGCCGTCGCCCAGCGCCAGTTCGCCGCCGAGGGCGATGACCACCGACCCGCTGCCAAGGCCGCTGCCGGTGGCGTTGGCCACGGTGATGCGGCCGCCGGTGATGGTGGTGCCGCCGCTGAAGCCGCTCGCTCCGGTCAGCACCTGGTTGCCGGTGCCGGATCTGGCCAACGCGCCGCCACCGTTGATCGCGCCGGCGTAGCTGCCTGCGCCGGTGACGGTGAGCGCGCCGCTACCGAGTTGCACGTTGCCGCCGGTAGTGCCGCCGCCATTGAGCGAGAGCAGGGTCTGGTTGAAATTGTTCAGGTCCAGCTCGGCGCTCGCGACGTCCGACAGGGTCAGCGTGGCAGTGAGAGGGAGGCGGTCGTTGCTGCCGATCTGGATTTTACCGGCTTCGAGGTTGATGCCTCCGGTGAAGTCGTTGCTGCCGGAATTGCCGACGACCAACGAACCGCCGCCGCGCTTGGCGAGGGCGCCCGGTCCGCTGATCGCGCCGGTGCCGTTGAAGGTGTAGGTGGCTGCGGTATCGACCGTGATGGCTGCGGGTGAGAGAGTGGTGGTCAAATTCACCGTTTTGGTTCCGCTGGCTGAATCGTCGAAGATCACCGGCTCGCCGGGAACCGCCGATTGCAGATAGGTGCTGGGCGTGTTGCTCGGGAACAGCGCCCAGTTGGAGGTGGTGTCGATGTCCCAGCCACCCCCGCTCACGGTTCCCGCCCACTTGTTGGTGAAAACTTGGGTGATAGTCAGGTCTACCGAGTTGTTCGCCGTGTTGTTGTCGAGGGTGGCCTCGATCCGGTCCGGCAGGACGAAGTTCAGGTTGGCGAACTGGGCGGCTTGATCGAACGTCGTGTATTTGATCAGTTCGATCGTGCCGGGACTGAGGTTGCCGCCCGAGAAAGTGAGGGAAACCGGGTTGGGCACATTGAGATTGGTGACTTTCGCCCGCGAGCCGGTGGGGTTGGGCGTCGAGCCGAAATCGAACTTGAGCGTGCCTCCGCTCAGTTGCAGCGTTTCGAGCGCCACGTCGCCGGCGACCGAGTCGTCGCCGACCTTGCCTCCCAAGGTGAGGGCACCGCTTGTGAGCGTGATCTTGTTGCCGGTGCCGGTGCCGCAGATCACATCGCCGGAAATGGTGACCGCGCCGCCGGTATTGGCACCGATGTTGATGATTCCGTGGGCATTGTAAGTGGCGCTCAGAGTCCGGCCGAGGGTGACATTGCCGTTGATCAGCATCTCACCGGTGCCGTTCACGTTCAGCGTGCCGCGCACGTTGCCCGAATTGGCAATCGGCTGGATCCCGGCGCTCAGGGAGTTGGCGTTGATCACGCCGCTGTCAAAACTCAAGGTGCCGTCGGATAAAGGTGCGCCTGTGGCGGATCCCGTACCGTTGGCCCTGCCGAGGATGATGGTGTCGACCAAGGCATCAACCACACCGTAGAGCGAGAAATCGACCAGCCCGGTGGAATTGTTGGAGCCGCCGTTTTGGGAAAAGTTGTCGGCGATGAGCCAGTTTGCCTGGCGGCCGGTGCCTAGAAGGTTGCGGAACACGGCGCTGCCTTCGCCTTCCACGACCGTGGCGCTGTTGAAGCGCAGATAGCCGTTGCCTTTTCGGCCGCCGATGGTCATCCCGCTGTCGCTGCGGATGGTGTTGAGGGTGCCGAGTTCCAGGATCTGGGCGTTGGAGGCGGTGCCGTTGTTGCTGGTAATGTTGCCGAGCAGGATTCCCGGAGTCAGACTGAGATTGAATGTGTTGTTGCGGGCGAGCTTCAGCGTGCCTTGCGGACGGTTGGCTTGGCCTGTGGGCGTGCTCGTTTGCTGGCCGATCAAGATCCGGCCGAGCCCAGCGGAGAATGTCTCGAGGCCGGACAGATCGAGCGTTGCGCGCCGGGTGGTGCTGGCAGTGCCCGCCCCTTGGCCGACGTAAAGCGTGGCCGCGGTGTTGTTTGCGGAGAGCGTGCCGCTGCCGAGGATCGTGGCATAAACGATGTCGTTGGTTCCAGTGGTCGGCGACTGGACTTCGATGCTGGTGCCGCTGCCGTTGACGGTGAGGGTCACGCCGGTCGGAATCTGCGTGGTGTGGTTGCCGGGCTGGATGTTGGTGTATTTGAGCGATGCGACGGTGGTGTCCGCGTCCACGATATTGTTGACAGTGCCCGACGGACCGCTGGTGCCGGTGGCGTCCGTCGCGGCGAAGACCACGTCGTTGCCGGCGGGCAGGCCGTTGTTCCAGTTCCCTAGGGTGGTCCAATTGTCATTGCCGCCGCCGGACCAGCTGGTGATGGCGGCGGTGGCGGATTGGATGAGGCAAAATCCCATCACCAGCGGCGTGCCGAAGTAGCGGAATTGAGCGGGGATGGAATGACGGTTTGGCTGCATGTGTTGGGTCTTGCGTTTCATCGTGGGTTTTTGGGTAGAATGGACGGGTTGGGTTTGTCAGGTGGATATAAGGGGTTCAGAAGTTGGCTTTCCAGAAAGGTGAGGAGTTTGTCGTAGAGGCGTTTTTTGGCGCGGACGACGACCGGATCCAGAATGCTGAGCGGCACCGTGGAAGTCACGGTTTGGTTGTTGTTCAGATTGGTCTGGTCGCCGGTCAGATAGGCGAGGAACACCGAGCTCTGGTGCCAATCGTTCACCCGGTTGTTATTTTCATCATTGCTGGAGAGCGGGACATACTTGCCATTGTGGTCGGTGGCATAGCCGAAATTGGCCATCTGCAGTTGGCGGAGCACCGCGATGGTGGCGGCGCGGTCGCCGGCCCCGCGCATTTTGGACAATCCGAGGACCGACAAGGCGGCGATCGCCACGATGATCAGGATGACGACCAGCAATTCGACGAGGGTGAATCCGGTGGCGGAGAAGGATTTATGACGATGGGTTGGCCTTTTCATAAAATCCTATGGAATTCCATTTAAGATGATCCAGCATGGCAGGTTTCCCAACTCCGTATAGTCGGATGAAGTGACGACACGGACCTGTTCGGCTGGCACGCGGGTGCGGTCCCCGGCGGAGGTGAAGCGGGTGGCTTCGCGGATGCCGCCATCGACGGCGTCCCACAGTTCTACCAGGACCGGAGCTTGACTTCGGATCACCCCGACGCCCACTCGCGGCCACTTGTAAAACGCGGAAATTGTGGCTTGTTGAGGGTATCCCCGGGCATGGCAATCATGGGGAAACCAAGGAGATCGCCATGAAAAAATCCCCCGGCTCATTGCGTTGTTGTTGATTTTAACCAACGGTCTAACGCCTCCCGCCCCTGCCCAGGCAGAGACCCATTCGGCGGCCAGCAAGGAAGGGGCTTGCGATCAGGCGCTGCTGTCCGCCGTTGTCGGTCTGGCGGACGCGCGTTTGTCGCAGACCCGGCAGGCGCTTGAAATCCTGGCACGGACGGCGGAGGTGAAGTCCGGCCAATGGGAACTCATGAAACCGATGGTAACCGCGGCCTTGCCGCCGATGCTGCCCCAGGTGTTCTGGTTCGCACAGGTTGACGGCACGTATCACACCTCGGCCGAGGGGCGGGCGGAGCAAAAGTTGAGCGACCGCGGTTATTTTCCAAAACTGCTGGCCGGCGAGGTGGTGTGCGGGGATTTGGTGGTGAGCAAATCGACGGGAAAAAAGTCGGTGATCATCGCGGTGCCGGTGAAAAAGGACGATCAGGTGGTGGGCGGGCTCGGGGCCTCGATTTTCGCCGACGACCTGAGCCAATTGCTCAACGAGCAGTTGAAGTTGCCGGTCGGATCCTTGTTCTACGCGCTAACTCCAAGTGGACTGACCGCATTTCACATCGATCCGAAGCTGGATTTTGTGGATCCGCGGGAACTTCAAAACCCCAGCTTGAGCGACGCGGTGGGGACGATCCTGAGTCGGGAGGCGGGCGAAATCAGTTATGAATTCAACGGTGCGCCGAGACGCGTGTTTTTCAGCACCTCGGCCCTGACCGGTTGGCGGGTGGCGTTCGGCCGCGTGCTGCCGAAATCGGGGGAATAGCGCCCCAACGTGTCAGGTGCCGGGCGGAGACGGTCAGACATCCTCCGCCTGCCGGGCGATTTCCCGGAAGGCGTTGGCGATTTGATCGTCCTGCCATTTTCCCTCGATGCTGATGGATCCCCGATAGCCGGCTGCTTTCAGGATCCGGAAGAACGGGCGGAAGTCGTCGCCTTTGACACCCGGCACGGTCCGGCCTTCCTTTTCGGCGATTTCGAGGTGCGCGATCACGTCCATCGCCGCTTTGAGGTCGGCGGGCGTGTCGCCCATGACGGCCATGTGATAGAGATCGGCGAGCAGGCGGATGTTAGGGTGTCCGGCGGCGCGGATGAGTGCGGCGCCTTCGGCGATGTGGTTGATGTAATTGCATTCCTTCGCCTGGAGCTGCTCGATGGTCACGGTGACGCCCTGGGCTTCGGCGAGCGGGCCCATGCGTTTGAGCAGGGAGACGAATTGTGCGTCGGCTTTTTCCTTGGGCCAGCCATCGGGCAGTTGGCGGGCGCCGCCGCTGCCGAAGACGATGAATTTGCCGCCGGCTTTTTTCATCCGGCGGAAGGTGGTGTCGGACCATTCCAGCACGAGATCGTGGTTGGCCTCCGGGCCGGTGCAGCGGAGGTGCTTGGGCCGGATGAAACCGTTGCAGGCGAGAACCGGCAGCGGCGAGGCTGCCAGTTTCGCCAGGTTTTTCTCGAAGTCCGCTTCCGGTTGGTCGGGCACCAGCAGGTCGCCGACGCCGACGGTGAGGAATTCCGCGCCCTGGAGTTTGAGAAACCCGGCCTTCTCCAGCGGCGCGGCGAGGCCCATCGAGGCGAACAGTTTGCGGGGCTGGGCCGGGGTTTCCGCCCGCAGCCATGGAGCCAGGCCGAGCGCCGTCAGGGTGCATGACCCGGTGTGGAGGAAGCGCCGGCGGGTGGTGGGTTTGGTTGCGGGTTGCATGGATGTTAGAGGTGGAACACTTTGCCGCCGGCCATGACCTCCTGGGTCTTCTCGTCGAAGGTGACGCGCTCGCCGGTGCGGGCGGCGGCGTTGGCCATGATGGTGGCGATCGAGTGCTGATAGCCGGCCTCCACGGGGGCGTTCGGCTGCTTGCGCGAGCGGAGGCATTCCAGCCAGTTTTTCATGTGGGCGGTGGTGAGTTGGTCGGCGCCGGTGTTGGCGGCGGTGCTGGCGGCGGTGGCGCCCTCGAGGCTGTAATCCGCGAGTTGGTTGGCCTGCATTTTCATTTCGGCGGCATGGGATTTTTCGAGGCCGCCATTGGAAGTGACCTTGCCGTTGGCGAGGTTGAGTTCGCCGCCGTTGGAGTAGTAAACCTCCTTGGTCCCGCCGGCGGAATTGCTGAAGCGTGAGCTGTAGGTGACTTGGAAGCCGGTGGACGGATCATCCAGCGGGCCGTAGTCGAAAACGGCGGTGAGCGTGTCGAAATTCGTGCGTCCGTCCTTCCACTGATAGATCCCGCCGTTGGCCGCGACCGAGCGCGGGTGGGGGAGTCCGGTGAACCAGTGGATGGTGTCGATTTGATGGCACATCCATTGGCCGGGAATGCCGGAGGAGTAGGGCCAGAAGAGACGGTATTCGAGGAATTTGCGCGGGTCCCACTGGTCGTCGGGGCGGTTCACGAGGAAGCGTTTCCAATCGACGTCCTGTTCCTTGATCGAGGCGACGAGCTCGGGCCGGCGCCAGCGGCCGGGTTGGTTGACGTTCCAGGTCATTTCCGCGGCGACGATGGGGCCGAACTTGCCGCTTTTGAGGTAATCGTAAGCGGCATGGTAAGTCGGGCCGGAGCGGCGCTGCGAGCCGACTTGGAGGATGCGGTCGGAGGCTTTTACCGCCTTGAGGGCGGCGCGGGCGTCCTGCATGGTTTCCGCGAAGGGTTTTTCGCAATACACATCGCAGCCCGCGTTGATGGCTTCGATGGCGTGGGTGGCATGTTGGAAATCGGCGGTGGAGATGATGACCGCGTCGAGATTCGCCTTTTCGTAGAGTTCTTCGTTGTTGCGGTAGGTGGCGATGTCCTGACCGAAATTCTTGGTGAAATACGCCTTCGCTTCCTCGCGGCGGACGCTCCAGATATCCGAGACGCCGACGATTTCGCAGTTGAATTCAGCCGCGACCGCCTTGTAGCCGGGGAGCAGTGAGCTTTTCAGGCGGTCCGAGAAGCCGACGATGCCGATCCGGATGCGGTCGTTGGCACCGGCGGTGCGGGCTTGCGCGCGGGCGGTTTGGAAAGTCTGGGATGCGAGCAGGCCGAGGGTGCCGAGCGAGCCGGTGCGGAGGATTTCACGTCGATTCATGGGGATGGTGTGGGGTTTAGAGGTTGGAAAAGCTTACGGAGCGACGGCAAGGGATCTAGCTGACAGCTGGAAAGAATCGATCAGGTCGTTCGCCGATCGATGGATACCGGAAATTGGGGGGTCGTTCAATCACCCAAACGGGTTGGGTTGCTGGCGCATTCAACGTGGGTCGGCATCCGGGTTTGGATCGGTTTCGGCCAATAATCTGAGAAAAGACGACTTTGGGCTTGCAACCTCCGGCTCATCCCGTAACACCTGCGCCCCGAATTATGGCTAAGAAAAGTTGGATCGCACGCAATGCGCGTAAAAAAGAAACCGTCGAAAAGTTCGCAGCACTCCGTCTCAAGCTGAAAGCTGAGAAGGATTACGTAGGACTTTCCATGCTCCCGCGCGACGCGAGCCCTACCCGCTTGGTCAACCGCTGCGAGATCACAGGCCGCCGTCGTGCGTTCCTGCGCCGCTTCCGTCTTTCCCGGATTACCTTCCGCGAATTGGCTTCCGCCGGGATGCTTCCCGGGGTGACCAAGTCGAGCTGGTAAGCTGGCACGGATTACGCTACTTTTTGACGTGGCACGGAAATGACCCGTGCCGCGTTTCCCTCATGCCAATTTACGAATACGTTTCCGAAGCCCCGGATGACCCTGAGCATTCGTGCCGCGTC
>JBIPMR010000517.1:0-3751 GCA_044369025.1 Luteolibacter sp. | reverse complement strand
TCCTGTCGCACCAGACCTTGCTCCTGATAGTGCCGGATGGTCTGCGATGAAATCCCGGTGAGCCGCGCCACGATCTCAAGCTGATAGGTGGCATCGGCGTCCGGCTCGTAGATGGGCAGGTCGGGGGCCATCAGTCGGCGGGGTTGCGGGGGTTGAAGGATGAGGTGTCGCGGAGTTTTTCCCAAAGCGCGCGCTCGGCGTCGCTGGTTTTTTCCGGCAGCCGGATGTTGAGGATGGCGTGGAAGTCGCCGCGTTCGCCGGATTTCCCCTTGGGCAGGCCGCGGCCGCGGACGCGGAGTTGCTGGCCGCTTTCGCTGCCGGCGGGGACGCGCAGTTTGAGCTCGCCATCCAGGGTCGGGACGGCGAGCTGGGTGCCGAGCACCGCTTCCCACGGGGCGAGGTCGAGGTCGTAATAGAGGTCGTGGCCCTCGGTGTGGAAATCCGGGTGGGCGGCGTGGCGGACGCGCAGGTAGAGGTCGCCGGCGTCGGCCCCGCCCGATCCGGGTTCGCCTTGGGCGGGGACGCGGATGCGTTTGCCATCGGTGACGCCGGGCGGGATGCGGACTTGGAACGAACGGGTGGTCGATTTGCCCGTGCGCGGATCGGTGGTTTGGAGGGAAATCGGGCGGACCGCGCCTTGCATGATTTCCTCGAGGGTGACGAGGATGTCGCCCTCGATGTCATTGCCGCGTTCGCTGCGGGCGCGGGGGGCTGCACCGCCACCCGGGAATCCGTAGCGGCTGGCACCGCTGAAATATTGCTCGAAAAAGTCGCTGAAACCGGTGCCGCCGAAGTTGAATTCCTGGCCGTTGCCGGCGGGTCCGCGCGACCTCGATGGTTGCGGGTTTTGCCAATCGGCACCGAGCGCGTCGTATTTTTTGCGCTTCTCTGGATCGCTGAGGACCTCGTTGGCCTCGTTGATTTCCTTGAACTTCGCCTCGGCGGATTTCTTGTCGGTGGCGACGTCGGGATGATATTTGCGGGCGAGTTTCCGGAAGGCTTTTTTGATGTCCGCCGTGCTGGCGTCGCGAGAGACCCCGAGCGTCTCGTAATAGTCTTTAAATTCCACAGCCATGGTCGTGAGGGAAGGTGGCACGACATCGCACGGGTGTCGAGGTCCCTGCCGTTATTTGGCGGCGGAACGGGCACGGATCACAAACAGCACCATCCACGCGGCCAGCAACCCGACGGCCACCGCCGCGACGACCAACCACATGGGAACCGGGATCGGCATGGTGAAATGGGTGGTCAGCGGGGCCTTGATCGCCTGGCTCAAAGGAAAATCCCAGATCAGCGTGCGACCGGCGTTTTCGGTGCGCGTGGCGTTGGAGATTTCCGCGGCTGCAGGCAGATGCATGATGTAAACCAAGCGCCGCCCTTCGAAATTCGACGCGGGCATGAAGATGGCTCCCGGCAAAGCCGACCCGGCGGAAATGCGGCGGGTGAAATCCACGGTCCGGCCACGGACCTTGACGTCCACCCGGCCCGCCAGATCCGCGGCGGAGGAGGGGAGTTTCGCCATCGAATCCCCGGTGGAAATTTCCTGGAGCTCCAGCGCGGAGTCGAACGCCACTTGAACGTGGATTTTCACGCGTTCGTTTTCCGTTGTCACTTCATGGCTCGAGGATTGGATCGTCGGGGTGTTGGCGAGGAAATCGCCGATCAATTTGCGGATGCCCGCCTCGCCGCCTTGGAATCTCGCCGCGCTGGCGGGCAGCGAGCAGGAAATCTCCGCGCGTCCGCTGCCGTCGGCTTTCAGCCAGACTTCCTCGCGGCTGTCGATGCACGAGCCTAGCAGCAGGGCGGCGCACAGGGCCATGAGGCGCGGAAGATTCATGTCACATCCGTTGTTCCGCGCTGCGCATCAGGATGTCGCCGATCTCGACGTGGGCGGGCGCTTCGAGAATGGTGAGAATCGCCCACGCGACGTCGCGGGCATCGAGCATCTTCATCGCCGCGCGCGTCTGGGTGAGGGATTCCTCGCGACCGCGGAAATATTGTTCGAGCAGCGGCGTGTCCACAAATCCGGGCGAGACGCAGGCCACCTGGATCGGCGAATTCACCGACTTCAACTCGGCGCGCAGCGCGTCGGTGATGGCTCTCACGGCGAACTTGGTCGGCGCGTAAAACCCGCCGCTGGGTGGCACGCGGTGGCCGCTCATCGACGACACGTTGACGATGCGTCCGCCGTCGGCGGGAAAATGTTTGAGCGAGAGCTGGCAGCAAAGGGCGAGGGCCATCACGTTCACCCGCCACATTTCCTCCCAGTCGGCCGGGTTGCCGTCGATGATGCGCGAGAGGTAGGCCACCCCCGCGCAGTTGACCAGGCCGTCGATTTTCCCGAGGCCATGGAAAATCGCGGAAATTTGCTCGCGCTGGGTGAGGTCGGCGAGGATCGGCGAAACATTCTCGGAAAGCACCGATGGCCTGCGGGTGACGCCGAGCACGTTCGCACCGCGCTCGACGAGCAGCTCGCACAGCGCCTGGCCGATGCCGCTGGTGGCTCCGGTGACGAGCAGGGTTTTTCCTTTCAAGGAGGTCATGCGCGCACCGTGTCAGGCTTCGGCGGGATGGGCAACGTTTTGAACAACTGCGGTAAATCCGGTAGATCGGACGCCGACCGGGCGGGTTGTGCCGCAAGGATGCGTCCGTCGCGAAACAAAAACGCCCCGGGCATCTGCATCCCGTCGCCGGCGAGGTGGCCGACGCCGCAGCCCTTGAAAAGCGAAAGCGCGGTGCGCCACAAGACATGCGGGCCGAAGAGATCGAGAAACCCGCCCTTGCCCAGGCCGAAGGCGCGGTAGAGTTCGCAGCGCGGATCGGCGATGCGGGGGACGCCGCTGCGCTCGCCGAGAAACTCCATTTCCTTGCCGCTTTGCAACATGTGGACGAGCACCAGTTCGGCCCCGTGCTGCCGGGCTTCCTTTTGGATTCCCTCCAGCCCCCGCAGGATCTGGCGGGTGAAAGTGCAGCCGAAGTGGCGCAGGAAAACCAGCGCCAGCAGCTTCGACTCGGACGCCTCGGCCAGTGATTTGCCGTTGGAAAGTTGATAAACCCGCGCCGCCTCGGAGATGTCGTAAGGCGCGGAGCGGGTCGGCGGCACCCCGGTGTGGGCGCGCAGGCAAACCCATAACAGGGCGGCAAACGGCAGCCACCAGATCAAATCATCCACCGCCATCCACCAGAGGACCCGGGCCGGAAGAGTCTGCTGGAGAAGCTCAAAACCGAAGCCGGCGATGCCGATCGTGAATTTCACAAAACCCGCCAGGATCGCCAGCCAATGGCGGATGGGATTCCGTGCCGCCACCACCAGGGAGGTCCCGAGCAGTCCGATCACCACGCCCACCCCTTGCCAAAGCAGCATGTGGTTCGGCCGCTCAATCCCGAGCCAATCGAACCAAAGGTGCGGCCAGCAAACCACCCATCCCGCGAATGCCAGGTGGTAAAAGCCTGCCGCCAGCAACACCTTTCGCATCCAGCAGGGGGTCGCGCAGCGACCGTTCTCACAGGCTAAAACCATGGCGGACCCTAAATCCCATTTCGCCGTGCGCAAGGGCGCGATGCGGGCGGCGGCGCGTCGATTGGAAAATTCGCCCGATTTTTCCATTGGCGGGCGAAACACTCCGGGTAGCTTCGCAAACACATGACGCCCATGACCCTCGCACTTCTGATTCTCGGCTTGATCTTGCTCGTGGTGAGTGCGGAATGGTTGGTGAAAGGTGCTTCGCGGCTGGCGGGAGTATGCGGCATT
>JBIPMR010000515.1:0-3753 GCA_044369025.1 Luteolibacter sp. | reverse complement strand
CTCGGCAGCAGCGGCCGAATCGAGGAAGCGATGCCGATCTATCATTGGATGCTGCCGATGCTGCGCATGGACACCGTCGTCAAGTTCGTGCAACTCATCAAACTCCAACAGAATCTCGCCACCGGCGGCAAACTCGGCAACAACCGCGTCCGCCCGCCGCGCCTCGAACTCGTCGGCACCGAGCTCGCCGAAGCCACCGCCATCATCGAACTCGCCCTCGCCACTGCTCCTGAACTCGCTTAAGCGCTTCGAGGTAGGAACGCGGCTTTCACGGGTTGATTTCATGGATGTGCGTCCGCACGGACCCAGCCCGACGGGCCGGGCGGGCTGGGGGGCGATGGACCATTGGTCGGGAATGCGGTGCCGACGGCCGGTGACGCGGTCCGGTGGGCTCGGGGCCGTAGCGGGCCGTTGGACCGGGATGCGCCGTTGCGGAACGGTGGCTCACCTCACCCAGCTGCCGCGGACGACAGGCAACCTGCCTTGGCCGACGACGGTGTAGGTGGTGGGGCCGCGCGCTCCTTCGAGGGCGATGCCGGTGGCGCTTTTCCAGGCCTTGCTCATGCTTTCGCCGGTGTGGCAGCCCCAGCTTTTGCAGTAGGCGTTGCGATCGAAGATGCTGGCTTTGAGGCGCGGGAGGTCGCGCTCGTGGAGCCAGGCGGTGGAGGCGGCCATGATGTCATTGCCGTAATCGAACATGAAGGCGTGGCGATTGGAATGACCGAAGAAGTCGAAGGATTTGACCGAGCCGCGCGGGCGGGCGTTGAGGGTTTGGAGGAATCCGCTGGAGCTGTTGAACCAGATCAGGGTGACACGGCGCTTGGCGGCCTGCTCGGCGATCCAAGCGGTGTAGGGTTTGCCGTCCTCACGGCCGCGGGTCTGATAGCCGGGCTGAAAGACCAGCCAGACGATGGGGGCGTTGGAGCCGTAGGCGAGACGGAGTTCCGCCATGCGGAGAGTGGCGGCGCGGACGAAATTGGCCCACCAGCGGTCGTGCTGGTCGTCGGCGACGCGGTAGTTTTCCCACTTCCGGAGGGCCGGGCCGCCGGTGACGATGACGTGGTCCGCGAAGGACGAGGAGCCGAGCAGGAGAAGGGCGAGGGCGATGACGCGGACGAGGCCAAACATGGGCGGACGCTAATGCGCCGGACCCGGAGTGCAAAGCCGAAAGCCAAAAAACGGGGTGGGGAAAAGCCTGCCGATCTCCCTCCACCCCGCCGGGCATGTGCGTCAAGTTCTGCTCGCACGCGCAATGATATGTGGATTGCGCGGAGATATTCTTGCCGCGGCCCTTTGGACTGCGGTGGGAAGCGAAGCGCCACTCTCACTTCATGGGCTCCCCATGGGCGGGGCGGCCGGAGTCCGCCCCTCCTTAGGGGTTACTCGGCGGAGCCGTTGCGGATGATTTCGAAGAAGCTTTGCGGCTCGAGGGCGGCACCGCCGATGAGGGCTCCGTCGATGTCGGGGCAGGCCATGAGTTCGGCGGCGTTGCCGGGTTTCACGCTGCCGCCGTATTGGATGCGGATCTTGGCGGCGGCGTCGGCACCGTAGAGTTCGGCGATGACCGAGCGGACGAAGGCGTGGGCGTCCTGCGCCTGCTGGGAGCTGGCGGTGACGCCGGTGCCGATGGCCCAGACGGGTTCGTAGGCGATGACGGTTTCGGCGAGATCTTTTTCGGAGACGCCGAGCAGGCCGCCGGTGATTTGGGTGCGGAGCACGGTTTCGAGGTTGCCGGCTTCGCGCTCGGTGAGGGTTTCACCGATGCAGAAGATCGGTTTCAAGTTGGCTTCGCGGGCCTTTTTGATCTTGGCGTTGATGGTGGCATCGGTCTCGCCGAAAATCGCGCGGCGCTCGCTGTGGCCGAGGATGACGTAGTGGACGAAAAACTCGCGCAGCATCAGCACGCTGACCTCGCCGGTGTAGGCGCCGGAGTCGTATTCCGAGCAGTTTTGCGCGCCGATCTGGATGGCGTGGGCGTTCTGGACGGCGGTGGCGGTGTGGAGCAGGTCGGCCAGTTTCGGCAGGGAGACGAACGGCGGCGCGATCACGATTTCACAGGCGAGGTTCAGGCCTTGGATTTTCGAGAGGAAGCTCTTGATGAAGTCTTCCGTCTCGGAAGCTCCTTTGTTCATTTTCCAGTTAGCGGCGAAGATCGGCTTGCGAGTCATGAGTATGTGGGTGTCGGTGTTGGGGGTGGGGAGAAATCAAACGTCGGAAAGAGCGGCCACGCCGGGGAGGACTTTGCCTTCGAGCAATTCGAGGGAAGCGCCGCCGCCGGTGGAGATGAAGGTCATTTGGTCATCGAGGCCGAATTTGTTCACGGCGGTGACCGAATCACCGCCGCCGACGATGGTGACGCCGTCGCTTTTGGCCATGGCCTCGGCGATGGCGCGGGTGCCTTTGGCGAAGCTTTCGAGTTCGAACACGCCCATCGGGCCGTTCCAGATGATGGTTTTGGCTTTGGCGACTTCCTGGCAGAATTCTTCGATGGCGACGTCGCCGATGTCGATGCCTTCCCAACCTTCGGGGGTTTCGCCGCCTTGTTCGTAGGGGTCGGTGACACGGGTTGCGGCACCTTCCTTGAATTCCTGGGTGATGCGGGTGTCGGCGGGAAGCAGGAAGCGCACGCCCTTGGCTTCGGCCTTGGCGAGGATTTCGAGGGCGAGGTCGAGTTTGTCGGCTTCGACGCGGCTGTTGCCGACTTGATAGCCTTGGGCTTTGCGGAAGGTGTTGGCCATCGCGCCGCCGATGAGGAAGGCGTCGGCCTTTTCCATGAGGGCGGAGATGACTTGGATTTTGTCGGAAACTTTCGCGCCGCCCATGATGACGAGGAAGGGTTTTTCCGGGTTCTGGAGCTTGCCGTCGAGGTATTCCAACTCGCGTTCCATGAGCAAGCCCATCGCACTTTGTTTGACGAAATGAGTGACGCCTTCGGTGGAGGCGTGGGCGCGGTGGGCGGTGCCGAACGCGTCGTTCACGTAGATTTCGGCGCTGCCTGCGAGTTTTTCCGCGAAGCCGGCGTCGTTGGCCTCTTCTTCCGGATAGAAGCGGGTGTTTTCGAGAATCAGCACGTCGCCGGGTTGGAGCGCGGCGCGCAGGGCGGCGACCTCATCGCCGATGCAATCCGGAGCGAGTTTGACCGCTTGGCCGAGGATTTCGCCAAGGCGGGCGGCGGCGGGAGCGAGCGAGAATTTGGCTTCAGGGCCGGCGGTGGGACGACCCAGGTGCGAGCAGAGGACCAATTTGGCACCACCGGAAATCAGCTGTTTGATAGAAGGAACCGCCGCCTGGATGCGGGTGTCATCGGTGATGGCGCCGTCCTTGAGCGGCACGTTGAAATCCACACGCATGAGGACTTCTTTGGAGGATACATCGAGATCGCGAATCGAAAGTTTGGCCATGGGGCGGGAATCCCGCATTACCGGAGGCCCGGTGTCAAGCGATGCGTTACCTCGGGCGGGGCGCGGCGGCGGATTTATCGCGGCAGTGGATCGTTGCGGAAGCGCTCGTGCTGGCGGCGGATCATGGAATCCTGAGGGGCGAAATTCACGGCGCTTTGTGACCATTCGAGGGCCTTTTTGCGGTTGCCCTTGGCGAATTGCACCTCTGCCATGGTGTCGAGGTAGGCGGGCTGCTCGGGGTTCATCGCCAGCGCGTGCTCCAAGTAATCTTCCGCCTGCTCGAGCTTGAGCCGGGCGCGCGCGGCGAGCCAGCCGGCCGTGTTCAGGGAATTGTCGGAGGCGGGGTAGCGCT
>JBIPMR010000516.1:0-3753 GCA_044369025.1 Luteolibacter sp. | reverse complement strand
GGCGAAAAACACGAGGGCGACCTCGACGCGATGATCGCCGAAGCGGAAAAATCCGGCGTCTATATCCTCGCGGTGGGCGTCGGCACCGAGGACGGCGGCTTTGTTCCCAACGCGGATTTCCTCCCCAACGGCCAGGTGTTGGACAGTAACGGCAGGCCGGTCATCAGCCGCCTCCAACCGGAAGTCATGCGCAAACTCGCCGCCGACACCAAGGGCCGCTTCGCCGTCGCCGGTTCCGGCATGGACATCCCGACCATGGTGAAATCGGTGATCAAGGACCTGGACTCCTTTGAACTGGAAGGCCGCGAGCGCCGGGTTTCTATCGAGTTCTATCAGTGGCTGCTGCTGCCCGCGATTTTGTTTCTCATCGTTTCCATCACCGCCGGCACGCGCTGGAGGGGCATGCAGGCCTCCGCGCTCATCGCGCTGGTGTTCTTCATCCCCCAGAACGCCGATGCCAGCGCCGCCTCCAACGCCAAACAAGCGCTGACGGAAAAACGCTACGGCGAAGCGCGCGACGCCTATCGGAAACTTGCCAAAAACGCCGGGCGCTCCGATCTCGCCTCGCGCTACCGTCTCGGCGAAGCGACCGCCGCCTACCGCGCCGGTGACTTCCGCGGCGCCCGCTCCGCCTTCAGCCACGCCTTGTTGTCGGACGCCCCCGGCGTCCGCTCCCAAGCCCACCTCGGCACCGGAAATTCCTTGTTTCAACTCGGCTGGCAGGGACTCGCCGGCGAGGCCTATCCGACGGACCCGGCCGCCGTGCCCGACCTCGATCGCTTCGACACCCTCGTCAAGGAGCTGCTGGCAAAACTCCGTGAAACCGAAGCCCCCGAGGATGGCGAGACCAACGGCTACGTGCGCGTCGAGTCGCTCATCACCAACTGGGCGGACTCCGTGCGACACTACAAATCCGCCCTCGCCGCCGACCCGAACGACAAGGTCGCCGTCCGCAACCGCGAGCTGACCCTGACCTATCTCAAGCGCCTGCGGGAACTGCTGGAACAGGAAAAACAGGACACCGAACAATCCATGCCCGAACCCCAGCCGGGAGAAGGCGAACCCCAAAAAGGCGAGGGCGAACAAGGCGAAGGCGAAGGCGAACCGCAAGAGGGTGAAGGCGAAGAAGGCGACAAAAAGCCCGAGGGCAAGGGTGAAGGCGATGAGGAAAAAGACGGCAAACCCGGCGACAAGGGCGAAAAGCCGGATGGCCAGGACGGCAAAAAACAGGAACAACCGAACGATTCCAAAAACGGCGAAAAGGACCCGGGCGAAACTCCCCAGGAACGCGCCTCACGCCTCTTGAAAGAAAACGCGGATCTCGAAAAAGGCCCCCTCTCCCCGGGCCGCCGCGAGTTCCGGGACCCCGAGAAAGATTGGTAACATGATGATCCCACACACTTCTATCCGCGGCTTCGCATGGACGCTCGTTGCGTGGTGCCTGCTGACCCTGCACGGCATCTCACAAACGACCAGCCGGATGTCCACCCGCTTCCTCGCACGCGGCGAGCAGTCATTGTTAGAGGTCGCCATCGTCGGTGGCGATCCGGAATCCCTGCCGGCGATCGCCCCGATCAAGAATGTGGTCATCCAGCCCGCGGGCACCGGCCCCAGATCCAAGATGCTGCCGGGGCGGAAATTCGAGCATGTGTTTGAATACATCGTCGCCAGTTACGAGGTCGGCGGCTACACGATCCCACCCATCGAGGTGATGGTCGGCGGCGTGAAAACCGTCACCGAACCGCTGGATTTCAAAGTCTTCAATCCGGATGACCTGCAATGGTCCGAGGTGGACGTCGACGGCTCGCCGCTGCGCTACGCGAGTTCGTTCCACACCATGAATTCCAGCCCTTTCGCAGGCGAAACCTCCCACACCGAGATCAAGGTGTTTGTGCCGCAGGAGCTCCAGGTGGAGGACTGGGGGATTCCCGAACTGCAGCGCGAGGGCCTGACCGCCTGGAGATTCCAACCGTCGGACATGCGCAGCCGGATCAATTTGTTAGGCCAGCCGTTCGTTTCCGTCGCCTATCCCAGCCGCATCACCCCGACCCGCACCGGCAAGATCGCCATCGGCCCGGCCAAGGTCCGTCTGACGACCTTGCTCACCGTGATGAACCCGTTCCCGACCCGCGAGTTCAAGTATATCTTCCTCGATGTGCCGAAGCTGGAATTCGACGCCAAACCCCTGCCCGCAGGAGCGCCGCCGGGATTCGACAATGCCGTCGGCGATTTCCGGATCTCCGCCAGCACCGCGGCGACGGAAGTGAAGGAGGGTGACCCGATCTCGGTGGATCTATTCGTCAGCGGCACCGGCAATCTGGACACGCTCCGCCCGCCCAAGCTGGTGGATGAGAGCGGCTGGAAAGTTTACGAACCCACCGCCGACCAACGCGGCGACGAGCGCCGCCAGGTTTCCGGCAGCCTGATTTTCCATCAGTTCATGCGCCCGCTTGAACTCAAGCCGGCGGTCCCGCCGTTCCAGTTGGTCTATTTCGATCCCAAGGACGAGACCTATAAAATCGCCACCACCGAGCCCATCCCGCTGAAAATGCTGCCGGGGGCGGCGGTCGGTGCGATGCCCGAGGCCACGCTGCAGGCGCTGCCGCTGCCGTTAGAGCGGATGACGGATATTCTCGGAGTGATGAAAACCGCGCAACTCACGCTGCCGGCCGCACCCGCGATTCCGCAGGGGGCGGGTCATGTTCTGGCCGGATTGCTGGCGCTGGTTTTGATCGCCAAGGCGGTTTGGATGCGCTTCGCCCGCCACTTCCGGAAAGACCCGGCCCGCGAGGCGCGGATCAACGCCCTGCGTGAGATCGAGAGAAACAAACCCGCGGCGGATGTCGATTTCCTCAAAGCCACCGGCAACTACATCGAATCGTGGCTCGGCGGAAACCCGTCGCCGGAGGTTCAAGCGATCCTCGCCGAGCGCGATGCGGTGTGTTTTCGTGCGGAGAAACCCCAGTCCGTGTTGGATCGGAAACGCCGCGGAACCATCTTGAAAACCCTGCGCCAAGCGGCGGCCGCCTGCCTCACCGCCGCCCTGTTAGCGATCGGTTCCACGCCCGCGCGCGCCGCCGACATTTCCTCGCAGGCGATCGAAGCCTACGACGCCGCGAAGTTCGAAGACGCCATCAAACTCTGGCTGAGCGCCGGCGACTACGAAACCCTGTCCGCCGACGCGCTCTATAACATCGGCAACGCGTGTTATCGCTCGGGCTCGCCGGGGCATGCGGCGTTGTTCTACCGCCGCGCACTGGTTAGAGATCCGATCCATGCGGAATCGCGCCAGAACCTGCGTTTCATCGAGCGCAAATACGGTGCGATCACGGTCCAGCGCCCGGAATACCAATACGCGCTCACCAAGCTGCCGCTGTCCGCCTGGCAAGGCCTGCTCTGGGGCGGGCTGTGGCTCTGCGCCCTCGCCCTGCTGGTTTTCCCGGCCACCCGCAGCGGCGCGCGGGTCCGCATCCTGGCGATCAGCGCGCTGGTGATCGGCCCGTTGATCGCGTCGGTCGGGCTGCTAGGCTGGCGCTATTTTCCGAACGATTCCGAGTTCGCCCCCATCGCGCGGCAAGCGGTGATCATCACCGAAAACGCCGTGCTCCACGCCGACGCCGCGCGCACTTCGCCCGAAGTCATCGACGCGCCAACCGGTTCGCTCTGTGAAGTGATCCGTGAATCGGGAAACTGGGCCTACGTCGCCTTCGCCACCCGGACCCGTGGCTGGGTGCCCGTTGAATCCATCGAGAA
>JBIPMR010000513.1:0-3754 GCA_044369025.1 Luteolibacter sp. | reverse complement strand
GATGTTAGGAATCGGCTGGCTGCTGGAAACCCTGTTTCCCGCCACCGGAGTGACCATGGGGCAATTCTTCATCTGGACGTTCTTCATCAGCACCACCGTGCTGCTCCACGGGACTTTGTTCATCAACTCGCTCGCCCACGTCTGGGGCCGCCGGCGCTATGAAACCGATGATGACAGCCGCAACAGCTGGCTGCTCACCTTGATCACCCTCGGCGAAGGATGGCATAACAACCACCACCGCTACCCGCACTCGGTCCGCCAGGGATTCCGCTGGTGGGAGCTCGACCTGACCTTCTACGGCCTTAAGCTCCTCTCATGGACCGGCTTGATTTGGGATCTGCGTCCGGTGCCGAAGGCGGTCGTCGAGGAAGGCATGCATTCGCCATCGGGGCAACAGCCAAGCTTATGAGCCGCAAGAACATCGCCGTCATCGGCTCCGGGATCTCCGGCATGGCCAGCGCGTGGTTTCTGCAGCGCGATCATGACGTGACGGTCTTCGAAAAGGCCCCTCGCGTCGGCGGGCATTCCAACACCGTGATGGTCGAGGAAAACGGCGGCCAGATCCCTGTCGATACCGGCTTCATGGTTTACAATGAAGTGACCTATCCGCTTCTAACGCGATTGTTCGAGCAACTCGACGTCGCCACCAAGCCGACTTCCATGTCCTTCAGCGTGCAACACACGGGTGACGGCTTGGAATTCAACGGCGGCAGTTTGAACCTGCTCTTCGGCCAGCGCCGCAACCTGCTCAATCCGCGCTATTGGAGAATGCTGGTCCAGATCAACCGCTTCAATCGCGAGACCGTCGAGGAGCTGGCCCGCCCCGCATTCGGTGAGATGTCGCTCCGTGACTATGTCAAGGCGCGCGGTTATGGCGAGGATTTCCTGCGTTGGTATCTATCACCCATGGCTGCGGCCGTGTGGTCGAGCCCGCCGGAAAAAATCGATGAGTTCCCGGCGAGGACCCTGATGCGGTTTTGGCACAACCATGGATTTCTCGGATTGGACACCCAGCATCCGTGGCGCACCGTTTCCGGCGGCTCGCGCTGTTATGTGGAGAAACTGATCAAACCGTTCGAGCCACGGATCCACCGCGGCGCGGGCGTCGAGGCGGTTGCCAGCCTGCCGGGCGGCGGGTCCCGCGTGAGACTTCAGGACGGAACTGCGCGGGATTTCGACCTCGCGGTGATCGCCGCGCACGGCGATCAGGCCAGCCGGATGCTGGCCGACCCGACGCCGCTGGAACAGGATTTGTTAGCCCGGTTTCTCTATCAGGAAAACGAGGCGGTGCTGCACACCGACTCGAAGTTCATGCCGCGGACCCGGCGTTGTTGGGCCGCTTGGAACTACCGCATCGACCGCGGAACCGACGGGAAAAACCGCTATTCCACGCATTATTGGATGAACGAGCTCCAAGGCGTGTCCGAAAGCCGGCAATACTTTGTCTCGATCAATCCCTCGTCATTGCCAGCCGAAGATTCCATCAAACGCCGTCTGGTTTACGATCATCCGTTGTTCGATTTGAAATCCGTGGCCGCCCAAGAACGCCTGCCGGAATTGCACCGCGAGGGTCACCTAACCGGCCGCTACTTCTGCGGGGCCTGGCAGCGCTACGGGTTCCACGAGGACGGGCTGTGGTCGGCGGTGAATGTCTGCACCGAAATCCTGGGAAGGAACCCGTGGCCATGAACGCGCTCTATGAATGCGCGGTGGCTCACTGCCGCCTGAAACCGAAACGGCATGCGTTCAACTACCGGGTCTTCATGTTCGCCCTGGACCTCGATGAAATTCCGTCGGTCGCGAAAAAAATCCCCTGGCTCGGCCACAACCGTTTCAATTTTTTCTCGATCCACGACGCCGACCACATCGACCTCGGCCAACCCGGCGGGATTCGTGGCAACCTCACGCATTGGCTGGCGGGTGAGGGGATCGGCTGTCCGGCGGACTCCCGCATCCAATTGCTCACCTTTCCCCGGGTCTTGGGTTACGGCTTCAATCCGGTTTCCTTTTACTATATCGAATCCGCCACGGGCCATCCGATCGCCGCCGTGGCCGAAGTGGTGAACACCTTCCGGGAGATGAAGCTATACGCACTCGAAAAGCTCGGGTCGGACGGCGTCTGGCATCGCCGGGTGGCGAAGAATTTCTATGTCTCGCCGTTTTCAGATCCCGCGCTCGAGTTTGATTTCCGCCTCGGTGCGCCGGGCGAGTCGTGGCGGGTGAACATCGATGACTATGACGGCCCCGAGCGCATGCTGCTCAGCGCGATTCGCGGCGAGCGCCGGGCGTTGACGGCGCCGCGGCTGTTTTGGTATGCGTTCAAGTATCCGATGTTGTCGGTGAGGATCATCATGCTCATCCACTGGCACGCGTTTTTGTTGTGGTGGAAAAAAGTGCCGTTTTTCCGCAAGACGGAGCGCCGGGAAGTGCAGCTTGATGTGATGAGGCCCCATGTTAGTTTGAAAGGAAAAGAACCATGAATGCGTCGATCGAATTTGAAAACGAACTCGTCCCCCACCAGGCGGTGACTCATCCCGTCACGGGATTTGCCGAGAAGATGGTGTTGCGGGTGCTGGAGAAGATGCCGCTGGGCGGCTTGCGCTTGGAATATCCCGACGGCCGGGTCCGCCATTTCGGCAAACCTGGCGCGCGGGTCACGGCGCGCGTCTTCCTGCGGGATGACGAGGCGTTTTTCAAGCGCTGCGCCTTCTATGGAAATATCGGCATGGGCGAGGCTTACACCGATGGGGTTTGGGATACGGATGATATCGCTGCCGTGATTTCCTGGTTCGTCTTCAATGTGAACTCGCTGCAGGGCGCGGACGCTTCATCGTCCAGCCTTGCCGGAGTGAACCTGCTCAAGATCGTCAATTGGTTTCGGCATCTCCGTCGGGAAAACACCATCGAAAACAGCCGCCGGAACATCGCCGAACACTATGATCTGGGCAACGATTTCTATCGCTTGTGGCTGGATCCCACGATGACCTATTCCAGTGCCCGCTTTGAAAGTGCGGATCAATCGCTGGAGGCTGCGCAGATCGGCAAATACGATGCGCTCTGCCGCAAGCTCAAACTGTCACCCGGCGACCAGGTGCTGGAAATCGGCTGCGGCTGGGGTGGCTTTGCGGTGCACGCGGTGAACAACTACGGCTGCCGCGTGACCGGCCTGACCCTGTCAGAAGCGCAGGCGGACTATGCGAGGAAGCGGATCACGGCCGCAGGGCTGGATGATCGGATCGAGATCCGCATCCAGGACTACCGGCATGTGGCAGGACGCTTCGACAAGATCGCCTCCATCGAAATGTTGGAGGCGGTGGGTGATAAATTCCACGAGTCGTTCTTCGCCAAGTGCGCCGAAGTGCTGACCCCGAACGGCCTGCTCGGCGTGCAGATGATCACGGTTCCGGATTGCAGTTACGCCAGTTTGAAGAAGAACGTGGATTGGATCCAAAAGCATATCTTTCCGGGTTCGCTCTTGTTGAGTGTCGGCCGCATCAACGAGGTTTTGATGAAGACCGGCGATCTGTTCATGCACGATCTCGAGGATCTGGGGGCGGACTATGCGCGGACGCTCTCGACCTGGTATGACAATTTCAACGCGGTGCTCGATCAGGTGAAACCGCTGGGTTTCGACGAGCCTTTCATCCGCAGTTGGAACTATTATCTCAAATACTGCGAGGCGGCCTTCGCCAGCCGCAACATCTCGGTGGTCCAGGCGATCTACACCCGCCCTAACAATACGACCCTCGACGGG
>JBIPMR010000514.1:0-3754 GCA_044369025.1 Luteolibacter sp. | reverse complement strand
TGTAGAGCACCACGAAGGTGATCGTCCAATCGCAATACCCCGAACTCCCCGACGACGATCCGCCGGAAGAGGACGACCCGAACGGCTCCGACAATCCGGAAGACGAGTCATCCGGGCCGCTCCCCGGGCCGCTGCCCGGCGGATCGCTGACCGAGCTCGACTCCTTCGGTGACTCGCTGTGGTAACTCATTCCCGCGGGTAGGCCGAATTGATCGTCCGGTTGTTGGCTTCATACTGCACCTTGCTCCGCGACGGGAACCTCGTTCCCGCGAAGTGCTTGCGGATCCCGGTGACCGCCACCGTCACCCGCCCGGGCCGCCGCCACCAGCCGCAGCGCACCACCACCTGGCCGTCCTCCACCGTCGCCCCCAGCGCCGCCGGCCGGTCGCCCGTCACCGCCATCACCTCCAGCGTGTTTGCCGCGCACACCTCGATGAAGCGCGGGTCGATGGGGATCCGCGTCACCCGCCCGGTGACCCGCGCCCGCAGGTGGTCGTAGAAGCGCACCTCCGGCGCCTCCATCACGAACAGCGCCGCATAGCCCCGGGGGTCCCAGCTCGCCGCCACGATCGCCGTGTCCTTGCCGCTTTCCGACGATCCGCCACCGCTGCTGCCGGACCCGGAGCTGCTGCTGCTGTCCTCCGAGGAAGAGGATGAGGAAGAGGAGGAAGAGGACGAACTGCTGCTGTCCGGATCCACCGGCCACGGGATGTCGCTCGACCAGACCTGCTCGATTTTTTTGGCATACAGGGACGGTGCTTCCTCCGTCCCCGCCCCGCCGAAAGTCACCTTGGCCAGCAGCCACGGCACCGTGTCTTCGTCGGCCAGACTATCCTCCCCCGGCTCGCTTTCGCCGGGCCCGCTCCCCGTCCCGACCTCTTCGCCGTCCAGATAAAGCCGGATAGCCGCCCGCTCCACATGGAACACGCAGACCACCTCGTATTCCACGTCCACCTGCAGCCCCGTCGCGTCGAAGTAGGGGGCCGGATCCGCCCGCAGTCCCGTCCCGTCCAGTTCCGGCAGGAAAGGCCGGATCACCCCGTCCGGGTCCGGTCCCGTGGCGACCAGACCTTCCGTCACGTAGAGCCGCTGCGCCCCGGCGTGGAACCACACCTGGAACCGCGGCCGTCGCCCGGTCCGGTCGATCTGGGCCCGCAGGGCGGCAGCGCCCCGGCCGCCGCCGGGTCCCTGGCCTGCCAGCTCGCGGATGGCGTCCTGGATCGCGTTGATCCGCCTCGGGGTCACGATGCGCGCGGGGGGCGTCCCCTGCGGCACCGGCGGCATCTCGCGGAGGTAGCGGTCCATCGTCACCCTTGCACAAGGGTCTCAACCTCCCCTTTTTTATCAAACCCCGTAGATCGTCTCCTGCCAGCCCCGCCGGCCGGACAGCATCCAGCGGGACACGCAGGCGTAGGCCCCGCCCCGCTTGGTGTAGCTGGTCCCCAGGAACAGCCAGTTGTAGCTGCCGCCGAAGTCCGGGTTCGGGCCATCCGGCGAGTCGATCCGCACGATGTTCCCCGCCGCGGACGGCGCGCTGCGCCGCGTCCAGCTCTTCGACCAGATCGAATTGTTCGCCGTGATGTAGCTGCTCACCCCGGCCATCGGATT
Organism: Luteolibacter sp.; assembly: GCA_044369025.1. Taxonomy (GTDB): domain Bacteria; phylum Verrucomicrobiota; class Verrucomicrobiia; order Verrucomicrobiales; family Akkermansiaceae; genus Luteolibacter. The sequence goes on along the minus strand of JBIPMR010000514.1, from coordinate 2,146 downwards.
CGCCACCCCGGCATCGGTCACCATCCGGAAGCGGGCGAAGACGCCCAGCTTGTCGTCGCTCGTCGGGTAGCCGGTCTCGTCCAGGAAGATCGCCCCATACAGCGGCCCGCTCGGCTTGCCGCCCAGCACGGTCAGGAAGTCCGGGTGCGTCTCGATCGGCTCCGTCCCCGTCCCCGGGTTGAACTCGTAGACCGGGTCCGTCTCCTCCGCCAGCGTGCCGGTGTAGTCCACCAGCGCCGTCCAGTGGCCGGGCGAGAAAACCACCCGCTGCCGCTCCGCCAGGCAGAAGTTCGCGTGCGGGTGCGGCGAATTCAGGGACGGCACCAGGTCCAGCCGTCCCGGGGGGATCTTGTAGCGGCAGGCCCCGCCCCACATCCCGTAGCGGTCGGCACTCAGCTCCCCGGCCGCTTCCAGGATCAGTCCGTCATTGCCGAAATACGCTGCCATCTGTCACCACCCGCCCAAGTCAACCTCCGGATCGGACGCTCGATCTCCGCCCCTTCTCCAAACATGACTTTCGTTCTTGTGGAACCCGCCACGGCGAAATAAAAGTCAAAAATGATTCCACGTGACACACCGCAAGCTCCCCGCGCCGCATTTGCCCTGCTTATGCAGCGCGCCGCAGAAGCAGGGCAAATGCGGCGTGCGGCATAATAACGCGGTTCGTCAAGAATCTGCCACCATGGAAGAAGATAAATTCATAAACCAAGCTCGGGTGGGTTTCGCCATTCTACGATGGGGCACGCTTGTCGCGCTTGTGGTGCTTCCCTTCACATACTCCCAGGGATCCGCAGCACCAACTTTGATTGCCAGCGCATTGCCGATTGCATTTTTCTGGCTGGCCTCGTTAGTGATGGCATGGCGAAGCCGCAATCAACTCTGGTTTGGATTAGCCTTCCTGATCGTCGTGATTGCCCCAAGATTTATCGGACTTCACGATCCTGGATTGCCAGATCCGCACTCATTTCAGTGGATTTGTTTCCTCATGATCTTTGCTGGTGGTCCATTGTTACTATTTCGCAAGTCGATGTTGCAGCTCTCCCATCTAAACCCAACGACGAACAAGCCGGCTCATCCAACGGCGGGTAACGTCCTTCTTTGAATTCGGGCTTCCCTCCCCGCCGTGGATGGCCTATTCGTTCGGCAGAAAATTAATGATCATAAGGACACAAATTACATTTACGGTCGCGGGTCCTGGATTTGATCCGACCGCCTTTGACTTGCCATGGACATCTACCGATCTCGGTCAACTCGATGGCGAAGGTTGTGGGAAGGTCCATTACGACCTGAGTGAGTTTGCAGATCAAGAAGATGCCATCGAGTCCCTTCACCAGCATTTCCACCCTCAGCTTGCGGCTTTGCGTGGATCTGGCGTGGACTACATCGATCTTTTCATATCGTGGACCTATGACAGCCAATGCGCGGGAAGTTTTACTCCGAAAGAAGTGCAATGGATTGCGGATCTCGGCTGCGGCCTAAGCCTAGACTGCTACGCATCCTATCAAGAAGAAACCCACGAAGCCGAACAAGACGAGACACAGCAACCCCTATCAGCCGCCCTGTTTACATGATCATCAGTAGTTACAACCTTAACCCCGCGATCGACGCTCGCCCTCGCTGATAGGGGTGCGTGCTCTTTGACGTTCTGCCCGGAATGAAATTCATGATCGCCGCATCGTTGGTCATAAGCGCGGTATCGCGTGTCGAAGCGATCCCGAAACTGGAAGACTATTCTGTAGACCATCGGATCCTTGACGCGAGTGTGAGTTCAGAAGGCTCCACGTATCGGTTCGAGAGAGTCCATGCCCATTCCCGGTCTGACAAAGTGACTTTCATCGTTTTGACCGTAACTAAACCGAGTGGGGACTTAGAGTCATTCGAGTTTCTCGTCGCTTCACAGGAGAGCGGGCTACGGGTGAGGTTCAGCGGATGGACTGGAACGCGTCTTGGCTGGAAGTCAGAGGCTAACTGGGGTGGGCACAAAGGGGTCATTGACGTTGCCCAGCCGGAAGCGGGCATTCAGGTGCCCTTGAGTTGGGACATCTGAAGTTTCAGGTTGCGCATCCCCGCGAGACAACAGCAGAACAAGCCGCGCCGTGACAACCACTACCAGCCGTTGATTTCCGATGATTTTCCCTGACCACAA
>JBIPMR010000511.1:0-3758 GCA_044369025.1 Luteolibacter sp. | reverse complement strand
ATCCCATGTAGGTCCCTGCCGCAGCCCGTTAGCCAAGACTTTTCGCCAAAGCAAAACGCCGACGGCAACCAACAACACGGCCAAGCCCAGATGCACCGCCCCCAGCGTGACCAACGGCGCGGGGATGGATTCGTCAGCCCACGCCGGATGCCATGCCCCCACCGCCCGCGAAACCGCCGGCCACACCAGCGCGGGGGCCAGCCCGATGGTGAGACAAATCCCCGCCAGCGCCAACATCGGCACGCGCATCCAGCCGCCGCATTCACGGGCGTTTCCGACGACCTGCGTGCGCGGCGCGCCGAGAAAAATCATGGCTCCGGCTTTGACAAACGCCGCCAGCGCCAGCGCGCCCGCCGTTGCTAACAGGATCGCGGCGGGCATCGCCGCCCACCCCGCTGAAGACCTGCTCGTCGTCGCATCGAACAGCCCCAGATAGATCATCCACTCGCTGACAAATCCATTGAGCGGCGGCAATCCGGACACCGCGATGGCCCCCACCGCGAACAGACCCGCCGTCCACGGCATCGATTTCCACAGCCCGCCGAGGCGCGTCATCTCGCGCGTGCCGGTGGCGTGCAGGACCGAGCCCGCGCCGAAAAACAACAGCGATTTGAACGCTCCATGGTTCCAGACATGCAGCATCGCTCCCGCCAATGCCAGCCTGCCCCACGGCGCGTCACCATCCGACCTCGCCAGCAGCGCGGCTCCCAAACCGACCAGAATCACCCCGATGTTTTCCACCGAGCAATACGCCAGCAGCCGCTTGAAATCATTCTGCGCCAGCGCAAAAACAATTCCTAACAAAGCACTCGCCGCCCCCAGCCCGATCACCATCCAGCCCGCGGCCGGCGGCACCGGCAGCCAACCGCTGAAGCGTACGATGCCGTAAATTCCCATCTTGATCGCGACCGCGGAAAGGATGGCGGAGACGTGGCTCGGCGCGTTGGCATGCGCCGATGGCAGCCACACGTGCAGCGAGAAAATCCCCGCTTTCACGCCGAATCCGAACAACACCAGCCAGAACAACGGAGCCAGATCCGCCCGCTCGCGCATCGGCCCGAGATCCCAGCTGCCGGTGCGCGCCGCGAGCAGCGTGAAGAATGCGAACAAACCGATCGTACCGGCATGCGAGGCTGCCAGATAGAGCCAGCCGGCCTTGCGAACCTCCGGTTTGCGTTTTTCCAGCGTGATCAGGAAATACGCACAAATCGCGAAGGCCTCCCACGCGATCAGGAAGTGCAGGCCGTTGGAAATCGTCAGAACCCCCGCCATGCCCAAAACCAGCCCGCTCCACCAGGCGCGGCCGCGCGGTGCGGAAAGCGGATAGTGATGGTCCGACCAATATTCCCGCGAATACACCGCACCCGCCCCGCCGACCACGCTCAGCAGCACGAGAAACCACGCGCTCAATCCATCGAGCCGCAGGTGCGGCGATTCGCCACCGATGAGAAAATCACTCCGCCACTCGAAGTCGCTGCCACCGGACAAAACCACCAGCGCGGCAGCGAATGCGGCCGCCACGCCCAGCAGCGTCGCGCCAAGCCACAGCCGTGGCCATTTCATCCCGGCGAAGATCGCGAGCACCAGCGCTGCGAACGCCACCGATAGCAGAATGCCGGTGATCATGGTTTCGCTCCCGGTTTCCTCATTTCCGCCACTGCTAGATCGGCGGCCGTGACGATTTCATAAATCGCGTCGTCCGTCGCCCCGGCATCGAGCGCCGCGCGCAGGTCTTTGGCAGATAGAAGCCGGCTGATCCGCCCGACCATGTCGAGATGCGCGCGCGGCGAGGGGGCGATGAAGAACAACAGCCGCGTCACCGGCATTTCATCCACCCGCAGCTCCTGGGGTGGCAGCGGATCGCGCAGAAGGATCAGCGCCATCGTGCCGGAGTCGCGGCCCAGGGTCACCCGCGTGCCCGGATGCGGCAGCGCGTAGCCCCCGCCGATGGGAGCGATCGTCACACCGCCCTTCGCGCGGAAACGCAGGGCTAACATCTCGCGCACCGGCGGGGTCGCGCCCGGCAGCGCCACCGCCACGCGGGCGAAAACCTCCGTGAGATCGGCGGCCGCCACATCGCGCCAGATGCCACCGGCCCGCAGCAACGGACAAAGCTGGAGCGCGGATGCCAGCCCGGGTTTTTCAACCGATAGAAATCCTGCTTTCGCTGCCAGTCCGTGGTTGGCCGCCCAATGCGCCACCTGCGCGCGGTCGAACAATAACACCCCGCGGTCCGGCGTGTGTGGCAGCCCATCCCGGCGGATCCAGTTCTCCACGACTTTCTCGGAAACGCCGAAGGATTCCGCCAGTTGGATGAGGTTGAGATACATGGGGAGGCTGCGGTTTTTCAGTTAGAATCCACGTTCGCCCGGTCGAGGGTTTTCAAAATGCGTTGGGCGCGTTCCAGCGTTTCGGCGAGTTCGCGGCGCGCGCTTTCCACCGTCTGGCGTTCCGTGTGCAGCGCTTCATGGGGTTCAGCCAACTCCATCACGGCGGGAAGTCCAAGGATTTCGCGCGCCCGGGCCAAAGCGGCGGTCACATCCGGGCAGACGTTTTCCACGCCGAGGCGCTCGATGAAGCCCGCGTTCGTCATCACCAGCAGCGGCTGCGTGTGCGGCGCGCTGAGGATCAGATGTTTGCCCTTGGCCCGCAGTTTCAGGCGCAAATCCTCCAGCGCCTGCAAGCCGGTGGCATCCATCGCCAGCACCTTGCGCACCCGCAGGATCAGCACTTCCGGCTCTTCCTTGGCACGCTTCAACTCGTCGTCGAGCTTGTCCACCACGCCGAAAAAGAACGCGCCGAACACCCGGAAAATCAGCACGCCCGGCGGGATTTCCTTGCCGACCAGCGAGTGGTGCGAGCCCTCGGTTTCCGTCGTCTCATCCACGCCGGTGATCTTGGACGTCTCGGAAATCCGCTTCACCATCAGCAAGGCGGCCAACACCACGCCGACCTCCACCGCGAGCGAGAGATTCGTTAAAACCGTCAGCCCGAAGGTTGCTAGAAACACCGATGAATCGCTGAACGGCCATTTCGAAAGCCGGGCGAATTGTTTCCAGGAAACCATGCGATAGGCGGCGACCACCAGCACCGCGCTCAGCGTGGCCAGCGGAATGTGGCTGATCAACGGCGCGGCAACTAACAAAATGAGCAGCAGCAGCGCCGACTGCACCAGCCCCGCCACCGGCGTGCGGGCACCGGAGCGCACGTTCATCACCGAGCGCGCCACGCCGCCGGTCACCGGGATGCAGCCGAAGAGCGGTCCCACCAGATTGGCCAGGCCCTGGCCGAGAAGTTCCTGGTTCGAGTCATGCCGGTCGTCCAGCAGGCCGTCCGTCACCACCGCGCCTAACAACGCCTGCATCGCGACGAGCAGCGCGATGGTGAACGCCGGTTGGATCAGTTCCTTGATCGTCGGCCAGTCCGCCATCGGCATGACCAGGGATGGCAGTTTCCCGGAGAACGCGCCGAACTCCGAACCGATGGTGGCGATTCCGAAATGTTGGGAGAAGCCGAACCACGCCGCCGCCGCGGTCGCCAGCACCAAGCCGGCCATCGCGCCCGGCACGATCCGCGAAAAGCGCGTGGGCCAGAAGCCGATGACGCCGACCGAGGCCAGCGACAAGCTGACCGTCGGCCCGTGGATCGCCCCGAGATGTGAACCGAGCATCTGCATTTTCCCGACGAAATCCACCGGCACCTTGTCCACTTCCAGACCGAAAAACGTCTTGATCTGTGAGCTGAGGATCAGCACCGCG
>JBIPMR010000512.1:0-3758 GCA_044369025.1 Luteolibacter sp. | reverse complement strand
TTGCCCGACATCGTGATCAGCGCCGAGGTGCCGAGCGCCTGGGTGTTGGCGAGCGTGAGCTTGCCCGAGGAGAGCGCGACGTTGGTTCCCGCTCCGCTGTTGGCACCGCTGATGACAAGTTCGCCGCCGGCGACAGTCGTTAGGTCGGTGTAGGAATTCGATCCGGAGAGAACCTGGGTTCCCGCGCCGCTCTTGTTGAAACCGAGGGCGGCGGACGGGCCGTTGGCGAGGGTGCCGGAGAATGTATGGGTCCCGGAGGTGGGGGTGGAGAACAGCCAGCGGACGGCGGCGGCTCCGTTGGTGATGGTTCCGCTGCCGGTGATGCCGGAAGCAGTCAGGTCGCCGCTGGCGGCGGAGAGAGCGCCGCTGCGGTTCATCTGGAGCGTGCCTGCCGCGATGTCGAGGACACCATTGACCACACTCGCGGCCGAGCCGGCATCGGTGCTGGTGAGGACGAGCGTGCCTGAACCTTGTTTCACGAAGCCCTGCCCGGCGGCGGTTTTCAATTCGCCGACGGTGAGCGCACCCGAGCTAACAGTCACTGTCCGGTTGCCGGAACCGGTGGAGGTGACCGCGCCGCTGCCGAGATCGAGGTCGTTCGAACCGGTGAAAGCCACATCTCCGCTCCAGGTCTGGGCGTTGTTGGTGGAGGAGACGATTGCCGCGCCACTGGTATTGTCGATCGTGCCGCCGTTGATGGTCAGGGTGCCTGAGCCAAGAGCCGAGGCATTGTTCACGTTGAGCGTTCCGAGATTGAGCGTGGTGCCGCCGGAATAGCTGTTGGAAGTTTCCAGTGTGAGCGAACCACCGCCGTTCTTGGTGAGCACGCCGGCACCGGCGATGCCGAAGGAGCCGGAGACCGAGTAGGTGAGCGAGGTGTTGTCGAAGACCATCGTCGTGGGGGAGACACTGGCCGCGTTGATGGACAGCGAAGTGGTTCCAAGGGCGCTGTCGTCAAAGAGCACGTTGTCCGCGCTGATGAAATCGGTAGTGGTCCCGCCGGTCACAAGTTTCCAGTTGGAACTCGCGCCAGTGGAGCCGGCCTGCCAGTTGCCATTGTCGATCCCTGTCCATTTCGGAGTGTCGTTAGTGACGTCGAGATTAAGCGCGGTGCCGCTCAAGTCGTTGGCGAGCACACCCGAACTCCGCGGGCTGAGGGTGAAGGTTCCGCTAGGAAACCCACCACTTCCGGAGAACGAGGTGTAATCAATCAACGTATGGGAGCCGGAACCCAGCACGCCCGCGTTGCTAAGGACGAGGTTGACGGTGCCGTTGGCGGTGAACGTCCCGGTGCTGATGAGGGCGGCCGTGGTATTGAGGTTGCTGAAGTCGAAAGTCAGATTGCTCGTTCCAGATGTCCCCAAGGTGAGCGAGGTCGTGGTGAGGAGCGTGGAGCCCGCGGCGGCGGCCTTGACGCTGAGTCCGGCGGAGTCGGCCACGGCGAGCGAACCGATCGACGACTGCGAGGTGGTGAATGCGAGCGCGCCGTTGGAAATCGCGGTGGAGCCGCTGTGGGTGAGAGTTCCGGAAAGGGTGGCCGTCCCCGCACCAATTTTCGCTAGATTTCCGCTCCCGCTCATCGCGTTGGCCACCGCGAACGAGTCGGAGCGGTTGAGAACGAGGTTCGCATTGTTGCTGATGGCGCTGGATCCGGAGAGGGATCCGGCGGTGCCACCCGCGCCGAGTTGGAGGGTGCCCACGCTGATCACGGTGCCGCCGGTGTAGGCATTCGTCCCGGTCAGGGTCATCGTGCCGGCTCCGGTCTTGGTGAGTCCGCTGGCGGTAAGGTTGGAGGAGGTGTTGAGCAGGTTGGTGGAGACGCCCAGGTCCGTTGCGGAGCTGCCCGTGACATCCGCCACGTCAAAAGTGATGGATTGGCCCGCAGTGGCATTCTGGCCGAGGTGCACGCCGTTGGACGCGCTGTTGGACGCGGCGTAGTTTTCGATCAAGGACGCCGCCGAGCCCCCGACGGTGACGGTGCCTATCAGCGCAAGGCCTTGGAAACCTGTCGTGTTCGCACCGCTGCCGATGCGAATGGTGCCGCCGTTCAAATGGGTTGCGCCAATCTTATTCCACCAGCCGGCACCGGAACCATCAAGACCCGAGCGGAAGAGGCCGCCGGCATTCACGACCAGCGTGGTGTTGGACAGCGTGTTGGTGCTTGCACCCGTGCCAAGGACGTTGCCCCCGGTGAGTGAAAGCGTTCCGCCGCTGTTGACGATGATGTTGCGATTGGACGCGGGTTGAAGCGCGCCGAGATTACTGGCAGTCGGAGTTGTGCTCTGTCCAGTGCCGGCGGCAAGGGTGCCGTTGACGGTCAAATTCCCCGTGAAGGTGTTGGTGCCACCGAAGGTCACCGCGTTCGGGCCGGTGACCGTCACCGAAGATGTGCCAGCGGTGTTGTTGATGATTCGTCCGGTAACCGCGATCTGCGAGTTCGCCGCGTTCAACACCAGTTCCCTGCCATTGTTGGCGCCGATCATCAAACCACTCGACGTGCTGGTGCCACCTTGCGCGATAGTCAAAGTCCCGCTGCCGGAGTTCAGAACGCCGTTGACGATCAAATTGATCTGCGAGGCGCTATTCCCCATGGTGATCGAACTGGCTCCCACCGTGCTACGGAGGGTATTGAGCGTCCGGTTCACCCCGTATGTGCCGGTGGCCGCAGTGGTGATGGTGTAGTTGGTGGCAGACGTGGACGCCGAAGGGATTGCGTTGGCAACCCCCGAAGTCCCGCCCGTGTAAGCCACGGGATTCCCACCGGAAAGTTGCGCGTAAGTGGTGCCGGATCCCGTGCCGATGGTCGCCCACGGCCCCAGGATGCCGCTGCCTTCGCTAACATCATTGGCCAATCCCGTCATGCTGGAGGAAACGCCACCCGTTCCCGATAGATTCAGCGTGGCTCCCGCACTGCGCGTGAAAGTGCCGGTGGTGAGCGCCAGCGTTGACCCGGTCCCGACGTTCCACGATTGCTGCCCCGAGGCCAGAGTCAGGTTGCTGGAGATCGTGGTGGTGCCGCTGGAGAGCGCGCTCGCGTCGATGCCGGAAACGCCAAGCGTCAAAGTGCTACCGGTGATCGTGTAGCCGGAGGTGCCGAAGACCAAGCCCTTGGCTCCCAGGTTGGTCCCAAGCGTCACGGTGCCCGCCGAGCCTCCGAAGGTCGCGGTGTCGAGCAGTCCGGTGGTGTCGGCCCAGGCGACATCTGAGGCGGCATTCGACCAGAAAGTGTCAGAGAGATTCCAAGCGCCCGTGCCACCGGATGGAGTGAGTGGCGTCTGGGAGGGATCCCACGTGAAATTGGCGGCCTGGAGCTCGGAGGAAGCGGCAAGAACCATCAAGGAAAGCAGGTTGCGGGTGACGGATTTGGGTTTCATGAGATGGTGGTATCAACAGAGGTTTTCAAGGAACAATGGATTTCGAAATCAATATTCGCGGCGATGTAGGCGTGAAAGTTTCCCACAAACAACTGGATTCCGGCCTATCCCCCTTAATGGGGGCAGTCGCTCAAACCCGGCCGCCTCCCCATTTTTCCGGCGGTTTCTTGAAGGAATTCCAGCGAAGCGGTGGGGTGGTCCCCTGCACGACCGGCGGGGTTGGCACGATCTTCGAAGGTGGTGGCGGCGAGGCGGTGCCGGCGTTGAAACCAACGGTCACCATCATTCCAAAATTCCAGGCATAGGCTACTCAAGTGCTTCCTGGATTTCCTGTGGCACCAGTGGTCCGCACTGGGAGTCGCCGGACAACGGGGCCGTGCACGA
>JBIPMR010000510.1:0-3759 GCA_044369025.1 Luteolibacter sp. | reverse complement strand
TTAGGGGGGAATACGGCTTGCCGTCGTTAGATGGGGTCCGCGACTTGTGGTCGGGCAAGTCGTCGCTTTTCTGGGAGGACGCCGAGCGGGCGAGAAAGGTTTTCAAACAACACCCGGAGCTGGTGACCGGCGGCGGATGGATTCCGGATGGCGGCAAAACCTGGTGGATGTCCGCGGAGCCGGGAATCCTGCGAACAGTCTCGCCGTGGAAACTGGAGCCTGTCCTAGCAGACGTGGTGGATCGCCTGCCTGCATGGGCGGGTCTTCGCTTCGCGAGCCGTAAGGCGGCAGGCGCGGCGCTGGCGGTCGTGCCGGTGGATTTTCCCGGTGCCGGGTCCTTGGAAATCATTGCGCTGCGACCCAAACTCTTCGAAGCCGCCGTCCGCCAACAGGCGCGGTGGACGCTCGGGTTGCTGGCCGTCGCGGTCGCCATCTCGGGCGGCGCTTTGTTTTTCATCCATCGCGCCGTCGAACGCGAGCGGCGCTTGAACGCGATGAAAAGCGATTTTGTCGCCAGCGTTTCCCATGAACTCCGCGCGCCCGTCGCCTCCATCCGGCTGATGGCCGATGCCCTCAACGCCGGGAAAATCGCGCCACACACGGTGAGTGAATTCCACCGGCTCATTTCCCGCGAAGGCGCGCGGCTGACCACGCTGATCGAGAACGTGCTCGACTTCGCCCGCATCGAGCAAGGCCGCAAACGCTGGCACTTCGAGCAATGCAACCTCGCCGAAGTGATCCACGAAACGCTCGGTCTGATGGAACCCCTCGCCGCCGAAAAATCCATCACGCTCGTTTCACCCGAGCCGTTTCCCAGCCTCTTCGCCACTGTCGATCCCGGCGCGATCCAGCAAGCGCTGGTCAATCTGTTGGACAACGCCATCAAGTTTTCCCCGCCCGGCTCGACCGTGGAAGTCCGCCTCACCGAAAGCCCCGGCCACTGGGAAATCCAGATCACCGACCAAGGCCCCGGCATCCCGCCCGCCGAGCACGCGCGGATCTTCGAGAAATTCCACCGCCTCGGCAGCGAGCTCCGCCGCGAAACCCAAGGCACCGGCATCGGCCTCAGCCTGGTGAAAGCCGCGGCCGAGGCGCATGGCGGGCAAGTGCTTCTGGCCAGTCTACCAGGGCAGGGGAGTTCATTCATGATTTCTGCCCCAATAACCCATCACAAATAACTTCTAACGATCTTCCATGCGCCTCCTCATCATCGAAGACGAAGCCCCGATGCGCACCGCGCTGGTAGAAACCCTCGCCGCCGAAGGCTACCGCATCCGCTCCGCCGCAGACGGTCTCTCCGGCCTCGAACTCGCCTGCACCGAAACCTTCGATCTCATCCTGCTCGACGTCATGATGCCAGGCCTTGACGGATTCGCCGTCTGCCGCGAGCTGCGCAAACGCGGTCGCGACATGCCCGTGCTCATGCTCACCGCCAAGGGCCAGATCGACGACCGCGTCGAAGGCCTCGACAGCGGCGCCGACGACTACCTGCTCAAACCTTTCAGTTTGAAAGAACTGCTCGCCCGCGTCCGCGCCCTGCTGCGCCGCCACGAGCGCGGGCAGGCCGTGCCCGATCTGTTAAAAATCGGCGGCGCCACCATCGACTTCCGCCGCTGCGTTCTCACCCGCGCCGGCCGTGAACATTCTCTATCCGACAAGGAAACCGGCATCCTCCGCCTGCTCGCGGCCAATCCCGGCGAGGCCGTTAGCCGCGAAAAGTTCCTCGACGTCGTCTGGGGCTACCACGCCTATCCCAGCACGCGGACCATCGATAATTTCATCACCGCCTTGCGCGCCAAACTGGAAACCGATCCCGCGAATCCGCAACATCTCATCACCGTCCGGGGAATCGGGTATCGGCTGGACCCATGAACCGGACCGCGAAATTCATTTCGCCCGGATCAACCTGAAAATCAGAAATGAGGACCACGGAATCCTCGGAATACGCGGAAGCGTTAACCAGACCGGATAAATTCCGCCCTCCATCCGTCACCGCGCTTGCGGCGAGGTCAGGGTTTGGTAGGAAAAAGCCGTGGCGCAGCAAAGTGATGTCCGGGAGGTCCTCCAGTATATTCCCCAATTCCGTGGGAAGATTTTTTTCGTGCTCATCGAGGCCGGGTTGTTGCCCGAGCCGGCGGTGGCGGAAACCCTGCTGGATCTGGCGGTGCTCGAAGACCTCGGGGTGAAATTGGTGCTCGGCGTGCTCGGCGGCGATTTGAAGGATCTTTTCGATTGGACGCTGGAATGCGAAATCATGGCCGCCCGCGTTTCCCGCCCCATCACCGATCCGCTGGCGGCCAAGGAGGTGTTGGAAATCCTGGGGCGCGGCCAGTCGGCGATCATCGATGCCTCGGCGACGGGTCCGCTGGAGGCCCCGGTGGTGGACTTCGCGCTGCGCATCGGCGTGGCGAAAATCATCACGCTTCTGGAAGAAGCGATCCTCATCGATGGTGCGCCGGCCCATGCGATCCGCGCGAAAGACGCGGAGTCGCTCGCGGGCCACAGCGATCCTGCAGGTGCCGCGCTGTTGTTAGCCGCGGCGCAGGCTTGCAAACGCGGAGTGCCGCGCGTCCACGTGCTCAACGGCCGCCAGCAGGGTGTGCTGGTGGACGAGCTTTTTTCCAATGAAGGCGTCGGCACCATGGTGCACGCGGACAGCTACCGGATCATCCGCGAATTGCGCGAGGAGGATATTCCCGAGCTGTTGGGAATGATCGGCCGCTCGGTGCGCCGCACCAAACTGGTCGAACGGACCTACGAGGACATCCAGTCGCGGATTGAGGATTTCCATGTCATGGCCATCGATGACAACGTCGTCGGCTGCGTGGCGCTGCACGAATATCCGGACGAGCACACCGCCGAGGTGGCCTGTCTTTACGTGAAGCAGGCGCACGAGGGCAGGGGCTACGGCATCGAACTGGTCCGCCACGTGGAGAAACTCGCCCGCGAGCGCGGAATCGGCAGGGTCTTCGCGCTGAGCAACCGGGCCGCGGATTTTTTCAAAACCCGGCTCGGCTACGACCCGGCGACCGTGGACGACCTCCCGGAGAAACGCCGCGCCCAATTCGAAGCCAGCGGGCGCGATTCGTTGGTCTTCTCGCGGAAGCTTGCGGGGGATTGATCGGGAGTGATTTGGGAACCCATTCCTCAGGTTGCCAGCCCCAACCCGGCCTGCTACTGTTGCGCCATGACCGCATTGAAACAGCCGGATTTCATCACCGTGAGTGACTACCTCGCAGGCGAGGAACTCAGCGATACCAAGCATGAATATCTCGGTGGCACCGTCCATGTGATGGCGGGCGCGACGATCCGGCATAACAACATTGCTGGAATTTGCTTTGGGCTCTTGTTTGGCCAACTCCGCGGGAAAGCCTGCCAACCTTACAACAGTAACACCAAAGTCCGCATCGAGTTCCCGGATCATACCCGGTTTTACTATCCGGACACGATGGTCGTCTGCCAATCGAATCCAGACTCCGATCATTTTCAGAACCAACCCGTCGTTATCATCGAAGTTTTGAGCGATTCCACCCGCCGCGCCGATCTCGGCGAGAAGCGCGACGCTTACCTGACAATTCCGTCATTGAAAGTGCTGCTCTTCGTCGAGCCGGACTCACCCTCCGTCACGCTGCACCGCCGCTTGCCCGAAGGGGGATTCGGCATTGAGCGTCACGCTGGCCTTGATGCCACCATCCTGCTGCCGGAGATCGACGCCAATTTATCACTCGCCGATCTTTACGAGCGCGTGGAGTTCGTTCC
>JBIPMR010000509.1:0-3764 GCA_044369025.1 Luteolibacter sp. | reverse complement strand
CACCGGTTTCGACACCCACGACACTCACCACGCCATCAGCGCCTTCACCGCCGATCCTTCCGGTGCCTTCCTGATGGGCGAAGGCGTTTTCCTCCACTCCAACGTGGAAACCCCCTACGGCCCGGTCCGCGGAATCGATGGCGGATTTTTCCGCTTCAATCCGGACCGCACCCACCTTGAACGCACAGCCCAAGTCTCGGTCCCGAACCCCTGGGGCATCGCCTTCGACGAATGGGGCCAGGACTTTTTCATCCACACCTCGGGCCCCAGCATGAACTGGATGCTGCCCTCCTCGATCAAGCCCACTTACGGCGCCAAGGCCCCGCTCACCCAGGATCTGACGCCGCCGGCCGCGCGCGTCCGCCCGACTTCCGGATTGGAAATCGTCTCCTCACGCCACTTCCCGGATGAGGTCCAAGGCGACCTGCTGCTCGGCAATACGATCGGCTTCCTCGGCCTCAAACAGCACTCGATCAAGGACGCTGGCACCGGCTACGCCACCGAGTTCCGCCAGGATCTGCTCAAATCCTCCGATGGAAATTTCCGCCCGGCCGACTTCGAATTCGCGCCCGACGGTTCGCTCTATCTGCTCGATTGGCACAACGTGCTCATCGGCCACATGCAGCACAATGCCCGCGATCCGCTGCGTGATCACATGCACGGCCGGATCTATCGCATCACCTATCCGTCGCGCCCCCTGGTCAAGCCCGCCCAGGTCCACGGCGCGCCGATCGCCACTTTGCTAGAAAACCTCAAGCTCCCGGAATCCCGCAGCCGTTATCGCAGCCGCCGCGAACTCCGCGCCCACCCCGCCGACAAGGTCGCCGCCGAAATCAAAACCTGGGTGACCAAGCTCGACCCCGCCGATCCGCGCCACGAACACCACTTGTTGGAAGCACTCTGGACCACTTGGGGGCTCAACCAACCGGACCCGGACCTGCTCCGGAAATTGCTCCAGGCGAAGGATTTCCGCGTCCGCGCCGCCGCCGTCCGGGTGCTGCGTTACAATACCCACCGCTTCACCGATCATGCCGCGCTCCTCACCCAGGCCGCCGCCGATCCGAACGGCCGCGTCCGCCTCGAAGCCGTCGTCGCCGCCTCATGGCTCGACAATGCCGACGGCCGGAAAATCGTCTCCGTCGCCGCCGCCCAACCGCTCGACGAGTGGACCACCAGCGCCGTGAAAACCGCCGGTGCCCGACTCGGCGGCCTCATCGAAGCCGAAGTCAACGAGCACCCGCTGCCCACCATTCCACCGCACCTCGATGACGACGGGAAAACACAATTCATCGCCGGCCACGAAGTTTATTTCCGCGACGCCCATTGCGCCACCTGCCACCAACCCGACGGCAAAGGCCTCGACCCCGCATTCCCGCCGCTGACCAACAGCCCGTGGGTCGCCGGCGATCCCGAGCGCCTGATCAAGCTCACCCTCCACGGCCTGATGGGCCCGTTCGAGCTCAACGGCAAAAAATACGACGGCAATGTCCCGATGACCCCGTTTGGCGGCATGCTCAACGATTCCGAAACTGCCGCCGTGCTCACCTACATCCGCAACCGCTTCGACAACCAGGCCCCGCCGATCAAGCCCGAGCAAGTCGCCAAAGTCCGCGCCGCCACCAAGGAGCGCAAGATGTTCTACCTCACCGAAGAACTGCTCAAGGAGCACCCGATGGAAAAAAAGTGAGCCCCTCATGGAGCGGCGGAATCCGTCCGCCGTGCCCCTGAAAAGCCCATGAGTTGGGAAAATCACGATTCACGGTCTTCTAATCGACCGGGGCGATCCGATATCGCCCCTCTTTTATCAAAACTCCCCGGTTTCCCACCCCGGAATCCCGCTTGCCCCCTCGCGCGGGGACACCTAGAGTTGCCGCCGAATGTTTGAATGGATTGTCTCAAATTGGCGCAAACCCGCAGCCCGGCTGACTTGGTCGGTCTGCCTGTTGGCCTTGCAGCCCGCCCACGCCCAGGGGCCCGCTCCGGTCCCGCCCGCGCAGTTTGATCCGTCCGATGTTTATTTCCAAGGCTATCTGGCGAGGCGCGCCGCCGAGCAACTTGAAGCGGACGGCGACTTCATCGGCGCTTCGGAAAAGCTGAAAACCGCGCGCAAGTTGTTTGAGACGATCCACACCTACTACCCGACGTGGAAGCCGGAGATGGTCAAAGGCAGCGTCGCCAAAAATTTCGAAAGCCTGACCCGCCTCTATCCGAAAGCCGAGGAGCAGCGCAAGAAGAACCAAAGCGTCGTCGCCGAGCTCGAAGGCGGCGACCGAAGCTCCGGCACTTTGATCGATCCGGCGGACGGCGTCACGCCGCTCACCCCGGGGATTCTCGAGGTCGATCCGCTGGCCACCCGCCGCCTCGCCGAAGCCGAAGCGGAAGTGCAGCGCCTGCGGGAAGTTGCCGATCAAGCGAAGATGGCGGATCCCAATCAAGCGCGCAACGAGTCGCGCATCCGCGACATCGCCCGCCAGCGCGATCTCGCCCAAGCCCAGCTCAACGCGGCCGAAAACAATCTCCAGGCGCTGCGCGCCCGGCTGGCCGGCGTCCCCGTCGAAAACGAAATGAAGGCGCTCACCCAGCGCATCGCCGGACTCGAACAGGAACGCGAAGCGATGGCGATGGCCCTCAACCAGAGCCGCAGTTCCCACACCGATGCGCTCGCCCGCATTGCCACCTTGCAGGCGGATCTCACCGTCATGCAGCAGCGCCACGCGGATTTGGATCGCGACATCAAGGTCGAACGCAAGGTCGCCAACGCGGTGGTCGTCGGCCAGCGGACCCAGCTCCAGGACCTCGAAAAACAGCTCAAACAGAAAAACACCGAGCTCACCCAGGCCAATGAGCGCATCAGCGGACTCATCAAGGAACTTGAGGAAAGCCGCGACGCTTTTTCCGAACTCCGCAACGAGCGCGACTCGCTGCTTCAGGAGCGCGAGCAAATGAGCGCGCTGCTCAAACTCAGCGAGGAGGGACGCATCCAGGATCTCATCGAACAAAACATGGGCCTCGCCAAAAACCTGCGCGAAGCGAATGACAAGGTCGAGCGGCTCAACATCGACAACAACGCCGCCAAGGACGACATCACCGACGCCCTGCGCGACCTCGCGATCGCCAAATCCCAGATTAACAAACTCCACCAGGAAAGGCGCGATCAGGACCAGCGCCTCGAGGATCTCAAGCAGCGCCTCAAGGGTGAGGAAACCGCCCTCGCCCAAGGCAAAAGCTCCGCCGACCCCGCCGAGGTCGAAGTCTTGCGCGACATCATCCGCCGCCAGCTGAGCGTCCAGGAACGCCGTCGCCAGGCCAGCGAACTGCTGATCGCCGCCGCCAGGGAAATGGGCGTGAAGGACGACAAACTCGCCGCCGCGGTCAAATTGTTCGACAGCCAGGAAATCCAGCTCACCCCTGACGAGCAACGCATCATCGCCGACAAAAACGTCGACGGTGAGTTCATTTCGCCCTTCGCCCAGGACCGCGGCACCGTCGGCCGCAACACCAACGAGCTCAACCGCGACATCGCCGTCTTCGAGCGCACTGCGGAAAAAGCGTTTGTCTCCGGCCGGCTGATGCCCGCCCGCGAGTTGCTGCAGATGGTCGTCGAAGAACACCCGGGCCGCATCTCCGCGCTTTGCAAACTCGGCGTCATCCACCTCAAGCTCAACGACGCGCTCGCCGCGGTCGACACCTTCCGCCGCGCCGGCGAACTGGATGCGAGCAACCCGTTCGCCCGCCGGATGTTAGGCTACTCGCTGATGATGTTA
>JBIPMR010000041.1:0-11553 GCA_044369025.1 Luteolibacter sp. | reverse complement strand
TCCGTAGAGCCATTCAGCAGGAGGGTGGTTGCACCGAGGCTTTGTTCGGTTTGCAATGCAAATGACATCTTCTTCGCAAGCTGACATTCATCTCTTTTCCAGCGCTCCAGCAACTGCATGGAAAGCTGGCTTGGGCTTGGCTTCGCGATCGAAAAGCAGGCCATGGTTGACCCGCTTCCACGGCCACTTGTTCAGCCAGCTGTGACGATCGCTGATTCCCCATACTGTCACCCGATCCACGTGTTGGACGTTGGCGATAACGGCTTCCATGACCTCGCGATAAACAACCGCCTGCCGTTCAAGCACCTCATCCGGACAGCCGTCCGCATAGGGGTCCTGTTTGATCGACTCCTCGCGGGTTTTCTGATTCCAATGCCCCACCCTTGGAACCACATCGACGTCAAGTTCGGTCAAAGCGCAGCGGAATCCTTCAACCGCGAATTGTTGGATCATCTTGTCGAGGTTTCCCGCCGCGTTGTCGCCGAGTTCCAGGTGGCTCTGGCTGCCCACGACATCGACCTTGCAACCCTTTTCACGGAGCGAGCGCACGAATGCCAGGATGGCCTTGAGTCGTTCAGGCTTCTCGACGGCGAAATCGTTGTAAGTAAGCTTCGCCTTCGGGTCGATCCCGGCAGCGATCTTGAACAGCCGCTCGGGATAATCGGGCCCCAGAACGCGGGTAAGATTCGTCACCCGGTATCCGGGCGCAGGGACTTCGATGAATTCGTTGAGCACGTCCCAGGAATCGATTCGTCCGGCATAGCGCGACATGAGCTTCGCGGTATGATCTTCGATCCGCTTCCACACCAGCTTTGCATTGGCCTCTTTCTCCCCGTCCCGGAAAAGCCAAGCGGGGTAGTTTCCATCGCGGTTGAAAATCAGGGTGTGGCCCACCACGCGTTGTTGGTTCTCCGTGGCAAAATCCATCAGGCGATCCACCGGTTCGAAACGGTAGGCGCCTTCTTTCGGGCAGAGATATTGCCATTTCATGCAGTTCTCCGGAGTGACGCTGTCGAACTGGGTCTTGAGGATGTGGATTTCCTCCGGGGTGTAGATCTTATCGAACTGGGTTTGGACGGAGGTTCCGATCAGCGGCTTTCCGCCCGCCAGTGCGCGCAGCGATGCAAGGACGGGTTCCCGCGCCAAGGCGCGCGGGGTTGCGAACAGCAGGCCGCTTGCGGAAATTCCACGCAGGAATCGCCTGCGGGTGATCGGGTTGGGAAAGGGCGGTGTATCAGTTTTCACGTTTGCAATTGCGACTTCAAAGACCTGTGTCGCGCTGGACGCGATAGAACGCTTGGCCAGGGCTCGGTGTCGGGTCGGTAATGATGAGTTGGTCCTCAGATTCCAAGAAGACCGCATTGGTCACCTTTTGCCAGGAACCGGCGGTTAGGCTGGTTGATTTCCATAGGATAAAGTTTTGGCCGGGTTGTAACGGCATTCCCAAGGAGACGCTGTCGCCGTAATGCTGAATCCAGTCCACCGCCAAAAGTTCCGGGTCGTAGGGATTGAGGGTTTCCGATAGACTGATCACGTAGGTGGTCATTGATCGTGCCGGAAGCGGCTGGCTTTGATTAGGATCAATCGAGCCAAGCGCTTGATACGGATTGGTGAGGGCAGCGGCGTTGGTGTCGGTTTGCGTCGTCTGAAACGCAGCGGCGGAGGCAACTGGCAACCCGCCGAGTCGGAGAGAGAGGTTAGTCGCTGTGGTGCCTTTGTTGAGGGCAATGAGCGTGAGCTTTTTGCCCGCGCGATCAATAAAGCCGGAGATGCTGATGTTGGTGTTGGTGTCGGTCCTGGTCACGTCAAAGCGCTGATCGCCGGACGAAATCTCTTTGGCGTAGTGCTTAACGACATGAAACGCATTCTGGACCGCGTATACTCCACCAGTAGTATTCGGTGCGTTCACCCCGATCATCGCCCAGACCTGCCCCGTATTAGCGCCATGGACCATTCTCCAGCAAAGGTAGGCCGAGGCATCTGACAGAACCAACGTATCGTGAATATTGGTTGCGAGAAGCATCCAGTCCTCCTTGATTCCAATACTACCTTCGACAGCCGTATTTCTATCTTGCCCCCATTCAGTCATCCATCCTCTATTGCCATTATAATTATTTTTGACCCCGGTGAAGTCATTTGAGCCGTAGTTGTGGAATCCCAGGTGATTCACAAAGGAGAGGCCCGAAATCGTCGGACCGATTGACTTGAAGGATGAGTGGTCATGAGAGTCCACCGCGATAAATTGCGGTATTTTAGGTTCATTCTTGATTCTGTGGTAAACGGCCTCCAAGGCTTTCTTGTAGCTGGCAGAACCGGTCAGTGTTGCGGGAACCGTCTCGGTAGCGAAGAGGCGGCAGGTCTCTTTGTTGCCGGGATCAAATGCCGGCTCGTTTTGAATAGAAATATAATCATGTCTCCAGCTGGATGCGACGAGCCTTTCATACCACCATTGCGCGAATCCGGCGTAATTGTAGGTCGCTGTACTACCTGATCCTAATACTTGAAGAGTACCACTTGTGATGCTCCCATTGCTTTTGAGAGATGCCGGCGGAGACCAACAAGTCAATAGGCTTTTGGCACCATTCCTCTGGGCCCTCATTGCCAACTCGTTGTTCAATGCATCAGAGTTGCCTGTTCTGAGGCGGAGGATATCGACGCCGCAATCGACGTAAAGCAGGTTTTCGATCTGGTCTTTTTGCGTGGCGGTCAACCTTTCATAGTGCGGCGTATTAAACGCTATCGAGCCACCGATACCGTCCATGATCTGATGGCGTATTCCGAGATTGGGGGTGACGG
Organism: Luteolibacter sp.; assembly: GCA_044369025.1. Taxonomy (GTDB): domain Bacteria; phylum Verrucomicrobiota; class Verrucomicrobiia; order Verrucomicrobiales; family Akkermansiaceae; genus Luteolibacter. The sequence goes on along the minus strand of JBIPMR010000041.1, from coordinate 8,757 downwards.
CGAGTCCGGCGGGCGGAGTGGGATTGACCACGACCGAGACTTGATCCAGCCAAACGGTTGCCACGGAGCGATACTGGAACTTGAATCCCGGACTGTCTTGGATCGTCGTATGGTTCCAGGTGTAATAGACCCAGGACGTCGATAGGGTGAACGCTTGGGCCCTGTAGGTGCCTGATCCATTCTGAAACGCGGCGTTGATTGTGGCGCCGGCCGTCGCGGCACGGGCACGGAAAGTCACGGTGAGGGATTTACCGGTGCCGAGGCCGTTAAAGATCGGAGCACGTGACTCCACATTCCAGTTATCAGGGCCCGTGTTGTTGATTACGGCCTTAAGCGCCCTCGCGCCAGAATAGGGATTTGCCGTTTCCAGCGAAAAGGATGCGTTGGCTGCGCTACCGCTTGTGGCATTGGTCCATCCGGTCAATCCACTCTCGAATCCGCCGTTCGTCAACAGGTTCTGGGCGTGGAGCAGGCTCGCTCCCGCGATGACGAATGCGGCAATCAGCAGGCGGACCGACGCAAAAGTCGTTGTCTTGACATGGGGCATGGGCATGGTGCGTCGTGAAAAGATTGAGAAGTCTCGCGGCGAAGACCGGGCAGCGATGGACTTGGAGTCGATCATGCGTTTCATGGGTTTTGGATTTCTGACTTCAATTCATTTGCTTGCAGCGCCGATGGAGAAAGATACCCCTTGGTTTAAATTCCTCGAATGCGCCGAAAGTTAATGAAAATCCCTCGATTTTTTCGAAATCGTGCCCATTCGCCCCAGTTTTCGATTTGCCTGGCAGCCTGTCGGACTTTTGATTTTTGGTGTTTCGACATGCAGGCCTCCACGACAATCCAAATCGCGCGCGCGCCCCTAGCGCTCAGGCACCATCAGGCGGACCGGGCCAAACAGCCCGGATGGCTCCAGCGGGGTGTCCTTGGTGAGTTTGGTAATGTTGGTGCGTGTCAGTCTTTTGGATTCGGGAAGCGCCGCATCACCGATGATGCGGTTGCACCAGAGGTTCACCACTTTGACTTGCAGCCGGTTGGTTCCGGCTTTCAGTTTGCCGGAAATGTCGGTGCGGAATGGCGCGCTCCATAAGACGCCGAGCGATTCGCCGTTGAGCGTGACTTCACACAGGCTTTCAACACCGCCGAGATCGAGGAACACCGGACCATTGATGTTGGGCGCGGTGAAAGTCTTTTCATAGACTGCGCTGCCCGAGTAATAGCGGATGCCGGGTTCCGAATGTTGGGTCCAATCGATGAGTTTTGCGAATGTGACTTCAGCGGGACCACGCCATTTCGGGTCGAACGCAACTGTCCATGGTCCTTCGATCCCGATGGAAGTTTCCAGCTTCGGAACATTCGGCTTTCCTGATGCGATTGAGCCCTCAGGGATGGGCTTGCGGAACAGCACGAAAAACGCTTCTTCTCCGTTCATCGGATAAGGAATGAGCGTGCGACCGCCCTCGACCCGGAAGTCGGTGGCTTCGCGGCGCAAACCGGTGACCGGATCCCAGAACTCCGGCAAAAGCCCGGTCACCCGGAACTGAAGCTCGACATTCTCGGGTCGGTCGTTGCGGTTGGCGACAAAGTAAATCCTGGTGTCATCGGTGCGGCGCTGGATGAAATCGATCAGTGTCTCTGAATCACCGCCTTTCCATGCGAAACTTTCCGGTATGCCGTCTTCCTGCAAGACTTCCCGCGTCGTCTTACCCCAGATCACCCGGCCCTTGCCAGTTTTCTTCATGCCGGAGGGGCCGTCACCCCAGAGCTTGTCACAGAGCGCGGCAAACTCGGCATCGCCATCAGTTCCACCGCTGAGCGAGTATTGGCGGGCGGGCTTCGGACCCACCAAGGTGATGCCTTGATCAACCATTTTCGCGATATGCCTCATCACCGGCAAGCTCACCGCATCGTGAAGCACGAGCGATAGAAGCCGGTAGCGGGTGCCTTCCGGCAGCACGAGATGGCCGGATGCATCGCCGGAAACCCGCTCTAACAAAGCGCGCATGTCGATCACATCGTAATCGTATCCCGGCATGCACTTCGCCGGATCATCGCGCTTGAGGCGGACGAAGGCGGGGATGTTCTCCCCGTAGAAATGCAGGACATCAGAACTACCAAGGCCTTGTTGAAGCATGAAATGGCACCGGTTCATATAGTCGATAAACGCCTTGCCTTGGGTCCACCAGGTGACGTTGGGATTGAAATGCTCGCCGGCAAAGTAGGCGGCACCGGGCATGCCGTGAACTTTCGCAGACGAGGGAAAGGTATGCCACATCGTCAGGTTGTGCCCTTCGCAGGCGGCGCGGTCGAAAGTGGCTTTAAGCGATCGGGGATCGTGTTGCCAGTGGCGGCCGATGTTGGTGAAAGCCTCGGCGAGTGAGACGCGGCGACCATAAGTATTCGCAGCCGAGGTCGTTTGTTTGACGAAGAACCGCTGATCATCGCGCGTGCGGTGACGCGGTGATGTGGACCAGAACTCGCCCATCGGCACGTCGTTGATGCCGAGATTCCGGAGTGCGTCCATCGGCCCGGCGTGCGGGCCCCCGGCCTCCGGATGGGTGCCGACTCCCATGGCGTGCGCCTTTTTAGAGAATGCCGCGTATTTGTGCTCCGCCATGAGGTCTGCCAGGGTGCGGCGGAAGTCATTGAGGAAACGGGTGGAAACCTCGCGACTGCCGATGATGTGACCCGTCAGCACGGGCAAATACGGTGTGATGTCGTAGCCACGAAGGCGTTGGAATTCAGCAGGCATCAGACGCGTCCAGTTGACCGGGCCGAGTTCCCATGAATCGGTATGAAGGAAGCGAAGGGACTTGCCGATGTAAGGTTTTACTTCGGCGAAGATCGGATCGAGGGCCTTGGTCCAGTAGGAATCCAGTGTCGCACGGTCGAGATAGTCGATCGCATTTCCTCCAGCACCTTCGCTGTGGGTGGAAACATGGGCACCGCTGGCGGTGTAGCCGAAGCGAAAGATCTCCCAACGTCCGGCAGGGGCGGTCCAGCGCAAATGACCGGAATCGTCCGTTAGTGCGGTAAGGTCCACCACATCTGCGGGCTTGCAGGTGACATCGCCGTCACTTTCAGGTTCGATTTCCAACAGATGCCACGCCTCTGCGGCGGTGAACGCGCCGGGATATTTGAAGTAAGCCTTTTGATCGAGGTCACGGAGTTTTCCAGGGCCAGGACCGGCGCTGACTGTCACCTTTTTGTCGCCGGAGTAGAGCGCAAGTTCCGCGATTTGGACATTGCGTGGGTTCTCGGACTTTGGATCCCAAGCATCAACGATGAAAACACGCAGAGATTTTACCTCTGTCGCCGGAAAACGGATTTCCTGTTCTCCTTTCGCTTTCATGGAAAACTCCGCAAGATCAAGCGGGACATCCTCGTCCATCGACTGGATCCAGCCGCGCTTCGGACCATAGCCCGGACGGGGCGTGATGACGACCCGGTCCAACCGCTGCGGTTTCTGCAAGTGAATCTCAAGCCATTGGGGGCGGTCCCCGGCCGGGCCGCGTTCGGCTTGACTCGTGCCGCTGACCCAGAAGGTGCCCGGATTGCCATCCACCGCCTTCGTCGCATCCTGCCCGTTCCCGCTCGAACTTGTTTTGGCCTTGGCAGGCGGGACTTCTCCCGCATTCAAAGGAACTGCGAGCACGGCGACATCCCGATAGAATCCGCCCACAGCCTGCGGCGGCGCGAGCTTGACGTCCACCTTCTTGCCGCCATCGATCTCGATTCTGGAGAATGTCACTTTCTTGCTCGATTCTTCGATGGGCACGGTCGGGCCGCCAAGATTCCAACCACTCTGGATGTTGAAGCCCATTTCCAAGCCTAACCGATCCGCTTCATGCATTGCATGCCGGAACAATTCCCGCCACGCGGGTGAACCAAAATCCGGTCCATGAGGGACCCGGTTGTTCCCTTGCTGACTATCGCCGCCAGCATCGATCACATTGGCTCCGCCGATCCCATTCGCCTTCATCGCCTCAAGGTCGCGGGTAATCGCTTCCTTGTCCGTATTGCCATTGAGCCACCACCACCAGACACGTGTCTGCGCTAGCCGTGGCGGCTGGTTCCAGCCCTGCTCCAGGGGCATCTGCGCCTTCAGCGTGGCATTGTATTCCTGATGGATCGCGGGAATAAGGTCCGCATGCGCAGAGCAGGCGAAGAAGAGTAAGATGAGGCTGAGTGATGATGGTTTTTTCATAATGGATCGAAAGAATTCAACTATCAAAAAAGCCTGCCGACCGAACAGCAATACAGAAACACCCCGGAGTCGTTCTGAATGTGGGAAGGGTTCGAAAGGATGCTATTCCCGAGCTGGCTGGGCGGACCGCCCGGTCGAAACAGGGTCATCCTTTGCCGAACGAAACTGCTGCTCAACCTCGATCTGTGTCAGTGAGCGGTTCCAAGCTGCGAACTCGTCGATTTCGCCCGTGAAGAAGACCGTGTCATCGCCTTGCCGCCTGCCACCTACCTGAAGCTCAGGAAGCGAGCCCTGCAACAGCTCCCGGCTTTCAAGTTCCTGTGCAACCCGCTGACCGTCGAGGTAAAGATCTGCGGTGCCTGGACTCCAACTCGCCACCAGATGGTGCCACCGTCCATCAACGAGTTTTTCCTCGGTGGTCAGCATGACATCGTAACGTCCGTTTTCGATGAAAAAGCCGACCCTGCCATCCGCTTCGAGGCGGACGTGCATGAAGTTGTCGGCAGGATTGTAGCCAGCGGACCAGAGGATGGTCCTGCGGCCGCTGCCAGCATCGCGGCGCAGCCAGCAAGATACCGCACCTGCTTTTCGAGTGAGCCTGGAGGGTCCATCGGCGCGGACCAGCGTCGGGGTTTTCTCTTTGAGCGCCTCAGCCCGCAGCGAGAAGTCCGTGACTTTCGCGTTGATGTGGCCGCCTGAAACGGCGATGCCTGCCGAGAGGATTCCCTCGTTGGGCAGGGTGAGTGTATCTCTCACTTTTAAATAGTCACCCGTGCCCGGGCGCCGCGCAAACCAGGTCGCAGTCCACTTTCCGAAACCTCGGGTGGTATCGAGAACGATGCGCATGTCGATGTCTCCACCAACTCCGGTGCTCCAGTTTTCCCAAGGTTTGGGGTTGGAATCTCCCATATCGTGAGTTTCGTTTTCAAGCTTGGCCCCGCTGCCGCGGAACAACATCCAAGCCCGTCCAGTCACCTGGCCCAAGACGAAGCGATCTCCCGTATTTCCTCCGGTCGACTGGCCTCTGACAAAACCGAGTCCCACCCACGGGTAGGCCCCATCCGGGGAGGTCACGCCGCGGAATGATCCTTCCAAGGTATAAACCACGCCGTCGACCGGTTTAAAGGCGAGGGTCGCGCTTGCCGTGCCGGCAGATATCTTGCCGTCGGCTTTGAAATGAGGCGCCCCCACCCATGAAGTTTCCTTGAGGGAAGTGGGTGGCGTGCGTTGGTGAAGAAGGCCCTCGCCTTTGAAGGTCTCGTGGAAAAGGAGGCCATGATGACGCTTTGGCGCCGACCCAAGTGAGAGCGGAGAGTCACCCGGCTGGCCGGACAAGCGTGCGGCCCGGTTGACTGGATCGAACCCGCCGAAGCCATCGCTTGTTCCGGGACCACTGACAGCAAAAGACACGTCCTGCCTTGCGCGCCCGGCAGATTCACCCTCCAATTCGTTGCGAACGATGCCATTGGGTGCGTCTTCAAGCCGCCAGTAAGCAACGGGACTCTGACCCCGCACGGTGTTGGGATAATTCGCGGGTGCTGACATCAAGCCGGCGATCCCGGGGAATGGATCACGTGCGAATTCCACGGCTGTCGGCTCGCCTTGCGGCGGAATGATCAGCCCGGTCTCGTCCGGCGCGAGTTTGAGGATCTCTCCCGGCGTCGACTCGGAACTGACTTCCAGTTTCCCCTTGATCAGGTGGACCTCTGCGGATCCTTCCATCGGCACCCTCACGCCAAAGCGCGTGCCGAGATTGCGGATGCGCAGGTCTGGGGTGTCAATTTCGAACTTATCTCCCGATGGGCCGGTGTCGAGCCAAAGCCAACCGCTTCGCACCAGCGGACTCTTGAGCTCGGGGAAGGAAACTTGGGCCGGGCCTTGCAAAACCATCGTCGCCCCGGACTCGAGACGCATTTCCACGGTGCCCGAGTCCACTCGGACGGTGGAGCCCTTGCGCAAGCTCGCCCGTTGGCCGTCGATCTGCTGCGCCTCGCCTGACACCGACCAGCGGGTATCCGCAGCCGCAACCAAGGCTAGCTCCTGCGCCTCCGGCTTGGCGATCTTGATGACTGTCAGCACCAAAGCAGAGAGCATCACCAGTGCGGCCGCCGCCAACCGCAAGCGAGGCATCAGCCGCGAGGGCGGGTCAAACTTGACGATTTTCGGCAGGTTTCCGTGTTCGGCATGGGTCGCGGCCTCGGCCACAAGCATGGCGGAAACTTCGAAGTAGGCCAGATAGGCCCTTTGCGCCACAGGAGAGCGGGTGATCAGATCGATCAACTCGTCGCGCTCGGCCGGATCGAGCGTTCCGGATTCCAACTCTTGCAGCGCCATTTCGAGCCTGGTGATGTCGAAGATGCCGTCCTTTGTCTCGAATTCGCTCATGCGCATTCCCCCCCTGGTTGGATTCTACGATTCATGCACACTCTAAGAGCCGTTCGGATGCGGTGCAGTGAAACTTTCAGGCTGTCTTTTTTCCTGCCTGACTCTTGCTCCAGTCGGTCCAGGTTGTGGGCGGCAATGTAGCGGTTGAGGATCAGCATCCTATCCTCCGCACGCAGGCGTTCGAGACAGAAGCGCAATGCCTCGTAGCGCGATTCCGTGTCGGCAAGCGCGCCTTCCTCGATCCGCTCGACCAACATGGTGAGCGTTTCTTCGGGCACCGCCCAAACCTTGCGCCGCTGGCGGTCGCGCCACACCGACATCACTTTGAATTTCGCCACCGAGAACATCCATGACTTGAAATTCGTACCGATCTGGAAGTCGCCGCGCTTCGTCCAGATTTCCGCGTTCGTGTCCTGGATCACATCATCCACCTCCGGACTGCCAGGTAGCAGCGAGAGCACGAAGGCGCGCAAGGCCGGCTGGTGATTCACCACCAGTTGCACGAAGGTTTGCTCGGGATCCGGTTTCATGGGCGGCATGGATATCGCCTTCCTATTCCATCAGTTGCCGAAAAGTAAGTTGGAAAATGCAGTATTTCGCTCACGAGACCGCAAATCTACAAACTCGCCAGCTTACGGGAGGCGTATGGAATGACTTCCGCTCATGCTTTGTCCCATTTCTGGGCATGATCCGATCGCGATCCCGGTCTCAAGCAAGGGAATGCAATCCCGGGAGCACAATCCATCAGGCCGCCTAACTTTAACCTGACGCGAATGGGTTCTCCGCCCTGACGATGATGTGCTTGGAGTAGGACGTGGCGCTCAGGCTTTCCACGCTTTCTTCGATTCCATCGCACTCCATGCTCTACGCGATGGCGAGCCACATTTGGCGTTGTATCCCGTGGGGAGACAGTTGGCGTTCGTGCGAATTGTCCTCAACAGGGAGTGAGCGAAAGCGGATCCCAGCCATGATTCGACTTTTTGCCAAAAGTTCACGTGTCATCCCGCAGGAAGTTGTGCTGCTGGGTCCTTTTGACACTCGAAAGGGTGGGCACGAGTTTTGGCAAACGGGTTGGAGGCTCTTCCCGCGCAGCCCCCATCACCCCGCGGCGATCCAAGCCAACTCCACCGACCCAAGTATTTCCTTGCGGGAACTGCCACCCGAGACCACCGCTACGGCATGTCCGCTGCCCTTCGCGCGATCCGCCACGACCGCCGCCTGATCTCATGAATCCGCAAGACATGACCGGGCGCGGGATCAAAAGCCCGCAGCTCCGCGCGAATCCCGGCAAGCCCGCTTCGAAGTCACTTCCGGGAAGGACCGCTCCGCATGGGTGATCCCGGGATCCATTCCCTATCGAATCGGGTCCTCGCGGGGAAGGTGATGTCGCGCTTGCGCCCTTATCGCGGGCGGCTCGTTTTTTCGCTCGGCCTGCTCATCTTCTCGGTGCCTTTTGTGAATTTCCATCCCCTCGTCTGGGGATATGTCGCCGATCGGCTGGTGGAAAAAACCCTGACCCCCGCGATTCTCGGGATGTGGCTCGCGATCATGTTCGCCACCTACTTGATCGGCGCGGCGGCGAATGCGGTGCATTCCTACCTCATGGAAAAAACCGGGCAGGCGGTCGTCCGTGATCTGCGTTGCGAGCTTTTCGCCAAGTTCGAGGCCCAGTCGCTCGCCTACCACCGCGATACCAGCACCGGCGAACTCGTCACCCGCATCACCAGCGATGTGGATGCGATGGAGCAATCCGTGCTCCAAGGGCTCACCAGTCTGTTGGAGGAAATCGTCACGTTCTTCGTCGTGGCCGCAATGGTCCTGTGGATCAGCCCGGTGGTCGGCGCGGCCTCGATCCTGCCGCTGGCTTTTGCCTTTATTTTCATCCGCAAATACAACCTCCGCGTAAAAAGCATTTACGAGGGCGTCAGGAAGAAACTCGGTCACATCGGGTCCTTCGTGCAGGACCGACTCGCCGGCATCCAGGTGACCCAGTCGTTCGCCCGCGAGGCCGCCGAAAAAGCGACCTTCGACGAGCGCGCCGCCGTCTTTTACGAAGCGAGCGTGGGCGCCAGCCGACTGCGCAATACCTACTTTCCCATCGTCTCGATCTTCGGCTTCATCAACAATCTGATCATGCTCGGGCTCGGTGCCTGGTTCATCATGCGGGG
>JBIPMR010000508.1:0-3769 GCA_044369025.1 Luteolibacter sp. | reverse complement strand
GGAAGAAGCCCGCGACAAAGTCCGCTGGGGCCGCGAACGTCGCAGCCTTGCCATGTCCGACAAGGAAAAAACCGGCACCGCCTGGCACGAAGCCGGCCACGCCTATCTCAACATGGTCCTGCCGGATACCAGCCCGCTCCACAAGGTCACCATCATCCCGCGCGGACCCTACCTCGGTGCGACGATGTATCTCCCGGACGGCGACAAATACTCGACGCAGAAAAAAGAAGCGCTCGCCAACCTGATCGTCACCATGGGCGGCCGGATTGCCGAAGGATTCCACAGCGACGACGTTTCCAATGGCGCCTCCGGCGACATCCGCCAAGCCACCGCGCTCGCCCGCCACATGGTTTGCGAATGGGGCATGAGCGACAAACTCGGCATGGTCGAATACGGCGAAGGCGACGGCCCGGTCTTCCTCGGGCGCGGCGACATGGGCGGCCGCCGCACTAACTACAGCGAGAGCACCGCCAAGGTCATCGACGAGGAAATCAAACGATTCATCGACGACGCCTACGCCACCGCCACCCGCGTCCTCAATGAAGGTCGGGACAAGGTTGAACTCATCGCCAAGGCCCTTCTCGAGTTTGAAACCCTCGACGCTTCCCACCTGAAGGACATCATCGACTTCGGTGAAATGAAGAACCCGCCATCCGCGCCGAAGCCACCTCCGGTCCCCGATGAGCTCACCAAAAAGCCGGTGGTCAAAAACGCCGGCGAAGGACGCACCGACGATGACGGCCCGATCCCCGGCGCGGTAGGCGCACCCGCCTGATATCAACCAAACCGCTCTTGTCGGAAACCGGGCTCACCTCTGCGGCACCCGCCGCAGTTTGGTGACGTCATGGCCGGTCTCCGCTAGAATCCCCTCGAGCCGCGCAAGCTGCACATCTGGCAACGTTTTGGTCCGGGCCATGACCCAGGCATAGCTCCGGTTGGGCACCCCGATGATGGTGGTTTGGTAATCATCGTCCAAATAGGTGATCAAATAGGCCGCCTTGAAGGGCCAGAGGAATTGCATGCGCCACTCGGCGTTGGTCACACGGTTGTGCACGAACCCACGGGGACGATAGGTTTTGAGCGGACCGTCAAAGCCGCCCCGATTGAAGAAAAACGTCGTTGCAATGCTGCCACCGTCCCCCATTTCGTAGCGCTCCACCGCGTTGAAGGCATCCTTCTCAATGAAGGTGGGAATGTGGGCGATCACATACCAATCCCCCATGAATCGCTCGAGTTCCACCCGACGATCCATCGCCCGCAAGGGTTCGGACGCGGCTAGATTTGGCAGGGTGCTCTGACAACTGCCGAGTGCGCCCGCGATGACTCCGGTGACGGCCAGCAAAGGGAACAAGGAATGAGTGTTGCCAGGGAATTTCACGGTGGTTTTGCGAGAAAGAGGTGGGTCGGGAAAATGACAAAAGTTGAAACTTTCGAACCTCTAAGCCGGTTATCCACAAAAGCAAACCACCGATTGCATAGCGCATCACGCCCGCGTCACCATCTCACTCTTCAGTCTCACGACCCGATCATCCCATCTCCGCCCACAACTCCGATGCACATGTGCCGAACCCATCGCAGCGTCATCCTTTGCGCGTTTTCACTACTCTTCCCCGCCGCCGCGACTCAAGCGGCCGAGTTGCCGAAGGTCCCGCGTTTCCATGACCCGTCCACTCCCATCCGCCACGGCGACACCTGGTGGATCTTCTCCACCGGCAACGGCCTCGTCAGCCGGTTCTCGCAGGACCTGAAAACCTGGTCGGAAGGCGAACCGGTTTTCACCAAATTCCCCGCCTGGCATCGCGAGCGGGTGCCAGCGCAAAAAGGCCACCTGTGGGCACCGGACATCATCCACGCCAACGGCGTCTATCACCTCTACTACTCGGTCTCCGGCTGGGGAAAAAACACCTCCGCCATCGGGCTTGCGACCAATCAGACGCTCGACCCGCAACACCCGGATTTCCGATGGAAGGATCAGGGAATTGTCATCAGCTCCAGCCCGGAAGATCCCTACAACGCGATCGACCCCCACCTGTTTGCCGACGAGGATGGCAGCCTGTGGATGACCTTTGGCTCCTTCTGGAAAGGCATCCAGCTCATCGAGCTCGATCCGGCCACCGGCAACCGCCACCCGGCCCGCAGACACGTCCGCCAGCTCGCATGGAGCGAATCCATCGAAGCTCCCGCCATTTTGAAACACGGCGACTACTACTATCTGTTCGTCAACTGGGGTCTTTGTTGCCGCGGCGTCGAGAGCACCTACGAGATCCGCGTCGGCCGCAGCCGCCAGATCACCGGCCCCTATCAGGATGCCGGTGCCAATGATCTCGCCACCGGCGGCGGCACGCTCTTCATGAAATCCGAGGGCGACAAAATCGGACCCGGCCACCCGTCGTTCCTCAAACACGACGGCAAAACCCAGCTGTTTTTCCACTACTACGACCGCCAGCGCAACGGCTTCGCCACCCTCGGTGACACCCCCCTCCGCTGGAATCAGGAAGGCTGGCCGGAAATTTGAGCCTCGTCCAAAGCCTCGGCTCCCCAGCCAAAAGCCGATCTCTTGCCCGATCTTCCCGCCAACGAACCTCGCTGCCAGAAGCTCATCCCGGAAACCCTTTGGCGGGACCGAGCTAAAGAGTTCGTCCACGAAGTAGCGCGCCGTGATGGTCCCTGCCTGGGCTTGGCGGACTGAAAATCGTCGCATCCGGTTTCTTGGTTGAAGCCTTTCGCAGGTGTTGATTTATTGGCCTGAATAACGAATAGTTTTCAAGGGACAGATGCGAACGCAGTCGCAAATCGAAGCTTGGAATAGGCTCGAAAAACGAGGCGTGACATGAATCGGTAAATCACTAAGGTTTCCGAATCTTTCTGCGGCTTCGCCACTTTTTCCCGCTTCCCCACATTTTTCCAACCTATGGACCACCCACTCAACGCTCTCGGATATCGAATGCTCAATGCGTCGCTCGCAGGGGATTCATCCGAGCCTGAAAATCCGGGCAAGCTCTCGCGCCGCGGCTTCATACTGGTGGCGGCCTCGCTGACAAGTTGCTCCGCAGCGGCCCCGCTCAAACCCAAAGGCGGGGCCAATGCGGCGGCGCAGTTGAAAACCACATCCAATTCCGGCTACCGCACGCCGCCGGTCCGAGGTCCGGTTCCGCGCAATCCCGACATGGCCTTGGGGTCCAATTTTTCGAAAAGCGCTGGCGTCACTTTCTCCCGCGTGCTGGTCTCCGGCAACTACATCGCCATCACCTTCGACGACGGCCCGCACCCGCAAAACACGCCGCGCCTGCTCGATATCCTGCGCGCCCGCAACGTGAAAGCCACCTTCTACGTCATCGGCCGCAGTGTGGACCTCTATCCGCAAATTGTCCGCCGCACCGTGGCGGAAGGCCATGAAATCGGCAACCACAGCCACACCCACCGCCTTCTGAGCAAACTGGGCGATTCCGAATTGCGCTCGGAAATGGCGCGCTGCCGCGATGCCGTCGGCCGCGCCGCCGGTGTCCAACCGCGCACCATGCGCCCGCCCTACGGTGGTCTGCTCCAGCGCCAACGCGAACTGGTGCACTCGGAATTCGGCTATCCCACCATTCTCTGGTCGGTGGATCCGCTCGATTGGAAGCGCCCCGGCCCGGGCGTCGTCACCTCACGCATCCTCGCCGGCACCAACGCCGGCGGCATCGTCCTTGCCCACGATCTTCACCGCCAAACGGTGGATGCGATGCCCGCCACTCTTGACGGTCTGCTGCGCCGCGGGTTCAACTTCGTG
>JBIPMR010000040.1:0-11572 GCA_044369025.1 Luteolibacter sp. | reverse complement strand
GTAGGAGGGATGGTAGTTGTAGAGCGGATAGTCCCACCACGAGCCGTCTTTTTCCTGCCGCTCCAGCAAGATGGCGGCGAGTTTTTCGGCGTAAGCGGCGTGGCTTTCGGCGGGCAACAGTCTCACAGACTCGGTGAAATAGTAGATGCCGTAGTAGTAGAAATAACCGGCGATCTTGAACGCCCCTTCATGCGGCACCGGGCGTTTGCGGACGTTGCTGAGAAATCCCTCGCGGGCGAGGAAACGATCGGCCCAGGTGGTCAGGACTTCGTCGGTGACGGCTTTTTCACCGAAAACGCGCAGTGCGGCATTGCAGGCTTGGGAGCGGGCGAGGGAACCGGCCGGGCGGTTGATTTCGAGGCGCGGGCGCATCCGGTGGGGGAACGAGTAGGCGTAGGAAAAATCCGGGCTGCGCTGGAGGTTGATGCCGGCGATGGCGTGGTTGACGAGCTTGTCATCGAGCTTCACGCCCATGGCGGCACGGGCCTGGTCCATGGCTAACAAAACCGTGGCGGTGGTGAAGGCGGTGGGCAGGCCGGAGGGCTTTTGGGTGGCGACTTCGTCGAAGAGGTCGAGATAGCCCCAGCCGCCGTTGATGTCTTCGTAGCGGTTGGCGAGGTCCACCTGCTCTTGGGCGAGGGCGACCCAGCGGGCTTTTTCCGCAGGGTCGGTTTCGCGCTGGTGGAGGCGTGACATGGCGCGCAGGCCGTAGGCGTGGCCCCAGACGTTGTAGGTGGTGGTGAGGTCGGCGCGGCGGAGTTTCGGCAATTCGGCGGCGGTCCAGGCGGCGGCTTTGTCGATGGCGGCGGTGACCTGCGGGCGGGCGTCGGCGGCATCGATCAGGCCGGAAAGGGCGAGCCCGGAGGCGCCGGCGCGGAAGGCATGGTGGGCGCCGGGAAGCGGGGCGTAGATGTTGAGGCCCTTGGTGAGCGTGGGGCCGCCCCACGAGCCGTTGGAATTCTGGTGGCCCAGCAGGAAATCGACGCCGCGGGTGATGGCGGCGTTGATCGCCGGCGTGCCTTCGGCACCGCAGACACAAGACGAGAAAACGTAAGACGCAAGAAAGAGAAGAGAGGCGCGGAGCAAGTTCATCGGACGGGGCTTCTCTTTTCTTGAGTCTTCAAGTCTTGCGTCTTGAGTCTTGATTTCACTTGTCCGGCACCAGCACCACCTGTCCGACTTCGAGGCCGGCGAGGATTTCGGTTTCTTCCTTGGAAATGAGCCCGCGTTTGACCGGGCGGCGCTCGGTCTTGCCATCGGCGAGTTTGACCTCGACGGTCCAGCCGGTGGCGTCGAAGACGAGGGCTTTGTTCGGCACGGAGATGGCGGCGGGCTGCTGATAGGAAATCAGGCGGATCTCGGCGGTGGAGGCGATGGCCGGGCTGATTTCGGCGGGCCAGTTGACCGATAGATCGGCGCGGTAGGTGCCGTCGGGGCCGGGGGTGGCGGCGAGTTTGGTGAGTTTGACGGGGATTTCGAGGTCCTCGCGGCCGGCGAGGGTGGCGGAGCCGTTGAGATCCGGCTTGAGGGCGCGGTGGGTGGCTTCGTCGAGGAAGGAAACGAGGCTGAGTTTCGCGCTGCCGGGGACGAAGGTGGCGTAGGCGCGATGGACCGGGACCTGGCCTTGGAGGATGAGGGTTTTGATGATTTCGCCGGGGGTCCATTTGCCGTTTTCGATGGGACCATGATAGAACCAGCCGTCGGCGGGGGCTGTGACTTCGAAGCGGGTGCGGTCGGCTTCGAGGTCGGCGAGGGTTTGCTGCTCGCGGGTGTTGGCGGTCTTGAGTGTGTCGAGCTCGATTTTTTTCAGCTCGAGGGAGCGGGGGATGTCGGCTTCGGCTTTTTGCAGGCTGATGGCGGAGTCGCGTTCGGCGTCGGCGAGGGTTTTGGCTTCGCGCGGGAGCAGGACGTCCAAGGCGCGCTTGTGGTCCAACATTTCCATGCGGAGGGCGAATTCGGCGGCGGCGACGGCGTCCTGTTGGCGGACGAGGATGATTTCCTCGGTGTTTTCGGTGATGTCGTCGGCCTCGTACATCTTGGTGAGCTGCTTGAGCTCCTCGGCCTGGTTGGAGAGGATCTGGCGGCTGCGTTTGAGGCTTTGGGCGGCGCTGTCCTCGGCGGCCTTGCGGCGGGTTTGGGTGAAGTAGGTGTTTTCCTCCTTGGCGATTTCCGCGGCGCGGCGGAGGGCCTCCAGTTTGTTAGGGGCGGTTTGTTGGAGCAGTTTGAAATCGAGTTCCGCCTGCGCGAGGGCGAGGGTGCCGGCGGCGAGCGCGCTGCGGGCGTCGGCGAGTTTTTTGTCGATGGCCTCGGGGTCGAAGCGGATCAGGACATCGCCCTTGGTGGCGTTGGTGCCGTGGGGGACGAGTTCGAGGATTTTGAAATCCGCCCAGACTTCCGGGCTGAGCTTGAGCAGCAGGCAGTCGTCGCTGGGAAGGGCGGCGGCGGCGAAGGTTTTCCCGATGGAAAAGGGGCGCTGCTCGATGGTGATTTCACCGGCGTGTGAGGCTGCTGCGATCAACGCGGGGATCAGGTGTAAAGGGGTGAGGCGGGCCATGGACGGGAGCAGTGAAACACGCGTCTGGCCAAAAATCAATCGGCAGCTTTGCCTTTGCGCGCGAGCCAGATGGGCAGGAAGCGCGGGCGCTTGGCATTGGGCGAGGAGGGGACGGTGAATTCGGCGACTTCGAAACCGGATCCCTGCAGGCGGCGGGTGAGGGTGGCGACGTGGCGCGAGCCGGCGATGGCGAGCAGTCCACCTGGTTGGAGCGATTCGTAAGCGGCGGAGACCCAGCGGCGTTCGTCCACCCAGGTGCGGTTGCGCGGGCCGGTGGGTGAGGCGTCGAGATGGAGTAAAATCGCGTGGAGCGAGCCTTCCTGGCGGGTGAGGGCGGACGGGCCGCAGTCGTTTTCCAGGAGGATGCGGCCATCGGTGACGAGCGGGCTGTCCGGCAGAAAGCTGCGGTGCCACTCGGGGATGGCGGCCAGCGGCTCGGCGACGATGAAGGTGGCGCGCTTCTGCGGGAGTTCCCTGGCGACGGCGGCGAGGGCGTGGCCGAGGCCGAGGCCCATGAAGAAGATCTTCGGTTGGCGCGCCGGGCGGAAGGGGGCGCAGGCGAGGCGGGCGAGTTCCTCCTCGGCGGCGCGGGTGGCGGGTCCGCAGATTTGCTGGCCGTGGACGAGCAGGAATTTCCGGCCGTCGTGTTCCTGGAGGGCGAGGATGTTGCCATCCGGGAGCTGGGTTTCTGCGAGGGTGATTCGTGGTTTCATGGGCTGGAAGCTGGCTTCTCCGGGCGGGAGCTAATCGATGGGCGGCGCAATGTCCACCCTGCTTGCGCGATGCGGCGGGATTGGGAAACGGTTGCCGAAAAGAAAACCCCGGCCGGGGGCCGGGGTTTTTTGGTTTTTTGGATGATGTGGGGATGAAGGCATTTCGCCTACGAAGCCATCAGACGCTGCCCTTCAGCACGGAGGAAGGCTTGAAGCCGACCGACTTGGAGGCGGCGATCTTCATGGATTCTCCGGTTTTCGGGTTGCGGCCGAGACGAGCGGCGCGGTTTTTGACTTCGAAAGTGCCGAAACCGATGATTTGGACTTTCTGGTCCTTCTTCACGCCGGCGGCGATGGAAGAGAGAACGGCTTCGAGGGCCTCGTCGGCAGCACGCTTGGTGGCGTCTTTTCCGAGGGCGGTTTGGATGGCTTCAATGAGTTCAGCTTTGTTCATGGCAACAACGTTTGTGAGAATGCACCCGTCCATTGGCAAGAGAAAATCTGTTGAAAATAAAGGGGTTTTCCGAGTGACGGCTTGACTTGCCGTGCGTTTTCGCCGCCGGAGCGCCGGATATCCACGGGGGCGGGCGCGGGCGGCGGTGGCATCCGGGAGAAAGCCAGCGCTTGTTAGATCGGGATTCCGGGGGTGGGGGTTTGACGGGTGGAGGCGGGTGATTCAGAACGGCGGGAATGACGGAAGCGGGTGGAGGGGCGCGGTTGGAGGGGCGCGGTTGGAGGGGCGCGGTTGGAAATGGCGCGCGCGGTGCCGGCGGTGATGGCCGCGGCAAGCGCGTTGCCCGGCATCGAAGCGCTTGCTTCACCAAACCGATGCGGAGGTGGCCTTTTATGGAAGCCGGCAGCCGGTGTAAGCTTCTGGAACCCAGCGGATTCGTGGCGCTTGTGAAATTTTTCACAAATAGAACTTGCGGAGATTGCGCGCGATCCATTAAAGACCCCGCGCCCTGCGTCAGTGGGTTTCCTGCATGCGTTTTCTCTTCACTACATCGATTATCTGGCTTTTGGGAATGGTTTCCGGGTTCGCCGCAGCGACCGGTCACGACCATCTTCCGGCATACGCTGAGGAAATTTTCCACCTCGGTCCGTTTGTGGTCACCAACTCGATGCTGATGGTGTGGATCGTGGCGGCATTCATCATCGTGGTCGCGCAACTTTCCACGCGGAGTCTGAAGCTGGTACCCACCGGATTGCAGAACGTCGTCGAGTGGATGGTGGAGAGCCTTTACGACTTCCTCGAGAACATCCTCGGCAAGCATCTGGTGAAACGGACCTTTTGGTTTTTTGCGACGATTTTCGTCCTGATTCTCTTCACCAACTGGTTCGGCCTGATCCCGGGTGTCGGAACTTTCGGCTGGCAGCTTTCGGGGCCCGGAGTGGATCCGCATGACACCTTCCGCCCATGGCTGCGCGGTGGTAATGCCGACCTCAACATGACGGCTGCGATGGCGTTCACTTTCGCGCTCCTTTGGTTCTACTGGGCGATCACGGAAAATGGTTTGAAGGGATTCCTTGCCCACATCTTCGCTCCGAAGGGGGCATTTAAAGGAATTATGGCGGTCTTGATGCTTTTCGTTTTCGCCTTCGTCGGAATTCTGGAAGTCGTGTCGATTCTCTTCCGCCCGGTTGCCCTGTCCTTCCGGCTCTATGGCAACATTTTCGCCGGTGAGAACATTCTGGAAAACATGATGCTGCTCGTCGGCGACAAGACCTACCTCGCCTGGCTGCCTCCGCTTCCGTTCTACTTCCTCGAACTGCTCGTGGGCTTGGTGCAGGCGCTGGTCTTCATGCTCCTGACCTCCGTTTTCCTCAAGCTGATCTGCGATCATGGTGACGAACACCACGACGAAGAAAAAGAACACGGCCACTGATTTCAAAACTTTTCCAGTCTGACCATGGCAACGACCGTGGGGACTGGCAAACACCAACCAAACAACACACCAACATGCCACTCGAATTCCTCGCGCAAACCGTCAGCAACTTCAACACCTGGCACTTCGCCGTCGCCGCCGCCGCACTCGGCGCCGCCATCGGTATCGGCCTGCTCGGCTCCAAGGCCGCTGAAGCCACCGGCCGCAACCCAGGTGCCGCAGGCAACATCCTGACCCTGTCGATCATTCTTGCCGCTCTGATCGAAGGTATCGTGTTCTTCGCGATCTTCCTTGCCAAGTAAGCCGCTTTCCCGCGGAGGTTTGGCGAAATCCAAACCTCCGCGATTTCTCCTTTTCCGTATCCACGTTTTCAATCGTATTTCCACACCGCTTTTACCCCGATGATCTCGATCTTCGAAATTCTTGCCGCCACCCCCGCCGTCGAATCTGAAGGCGTGGTGGGTGAAATCATGAAAACGTTCAAAGTGCATTGGCCGCTGTTCATCTCACAGTGCGTCAGTTTCCTGATCGTGGCTTTCCTGCTCAAGAAATTCGCCTTCGGGCCGATCCAGGCCATGCTGGAGCAACGCCGGTCGCGCATCGCGGATGGCGAATCGAAGCTCAAACTGATCGAAAGGCAGCTCGCCGAGTCCGAGCAAACGACCGCCGCCGCCATCGCCAAGGCGAATGACGAAGCCGTCCGCATGATCAACGAAGCCAAGGCCGGAGCCGCCTCCTTCACTGAGCAAAAAGCCCAGGAGGCCATCGCCCAAGCGCAACTCATCCTTGCCAAGGCCGAAGCCGCCGCCAAAGCCGACCGCGACCGCCTCGCCACCGAGTTGAAGCGGGAATTCGGTCGCCTCGTCGCGTCCACCACCTCCCAAGTCACCGGCAAGGTCCTCACTGCGGAAGACCAAAAGCGCATCAACGAAGACGCGCTCGCCACCGTCGAAGGCTGATTCGAAATTTTCTCGTCCGCCACGTCACCATGAAGATTTCCAAAGTCGCAGCCGCCACCGCCCGCCGCCTGTTCGGGCTCTGCCAAACCGCCGGACGTTTTGATGAAACGAAGCTGCGGACCGTCATTTCCCGCCTGGTCGATTCGAAACCGCGCGACTACCGCGCCATCCTCGCGGCCCTGCAACGCCTGACCCGCCTCGAAATCGAGCGCCGCCAGGTGACGGTCGAAAGCGCCGTCGAACTCGACGAGACCACCCGCCAGCGCGTGGTCGCCGGCCTCGCCCAACAATACGGCCCGGACCTCGTCGTCCAATACCAGATCACCCCCGCCCTTCTCGGCGGCCTCCGCATCCGCGTCGGCAATGATGTTTTCGATGGCTCCGTCAAAGGCCGCCTCGACCGTCTCGCCGCCGCCTTCTGATTTTTTCATCTTGCTGAAAACCGAACACTGATCCCTAGCAACCTTTTCTTATGAGCAGCATCCTTCAGGAACTCGAACAACAAATCGCCGGCATCACTTCATCCGTCGAAAAAACCAACATCGGCATCGTCCGCCAAGTCGGTGACGGCGTGGCCAAGGTCGAAGGCCTCTCCGACGTCATGCTCAACGAAATGATCGAGTTCGGTGGCGGTGTCACCGGGATGGCGCTCAACCTCGAAGAAAGCGAAGTCGGCGTCGTGCTGCTCGGCGATTACGCCGCGGTCAAAGAAGGTGCCGAATGCCGCACCACCGGTAAATTGCTCTCCGTGCCTGTCGGCGAGGCGGTCCTCGGCCGCGTAGTCAACGCCCTCGGCGCTCCGATCGACGGCAAGGGCGACATCGCCGCCTCCGCCTACTATTCGATGGAAAAAATCGCGCCGGGCATCATCAAGCGCAAATCGGTTTCCGTCCCGGTCCAGACCGGCATCATGTCCATCGACGCGATGATCCCCGTCGGCCGCGGCCAGCGCGAACTCATCATCGGCGACCGTTCCACCGGTAAGACCACCATCGCGGTGGACACTATCATTTCCCAAGCCCAGCAGAACAAGGCGGCGGAAAACGGCAAGCTGCAGAACCACAAGCCGATGTATTGCATCTACGTCGCCATCGGCCAGAAGCTCTCCAACGTCGCCCGGATCCAGAAAATCCTCGATGACGCCGGTGCCATGGAATACACCACCATCGTTTCCGCCTCCGCTTCTGACGCCGCCGCGATGCAGTATCTCGCACCCTACGCCGGTTGCGCCATCGCCGAGTATTTCATGGACCAAGGCAAGGACTGCCTGATTGTGTTCGACGACCTTTCCAAGCACGCCGTCGCCTACCGCCAGGTGTCGCTGATTCTCCGCCGCCCCTCCGGCCGCGAAGCTTATCCCGGTGACGTGTTCTACCTCCACAGCCGGTTGCTCGAGCGTTCCGCCCGTCTCTCCGAAGCCGCGGGCGGTGGTTCGCTCACCGCCCTGCCGATCATCGAAACGCAGGCCGGCGACGTTTCCGCCTACATCCCGACCAACGTGATTTCCATCACCGACGGCCAGATCTATCTGGAAACCGACCTTTTCTATCAAGGCATCCGCCCCGCGATTTCGGTCGGTCTGTCGGTGTCCCGTGTCGGTTCTGCCTGCCAAACCAAGACCATCAAGTCCGTCGCCGGCACCACCAAGCTCGACCTCGCGCAATACCGCGAACTCCAGGCCTTCGCCCAGTTCGGCTCCGACCTCGATGCCTCCACCAAGAAGAAACTCGACCGCGGCGCCCGCATCGTCGAGCTCTTCAAGCAGAACCAATACAGCCCGCTCGCCATGGAGATGGAGTCCATCTATCTGTTCGCGATGCAGAACGGTTATTTCGACGATGTCGCCGTGGCTGATGTGAAGCGCTTCCAAGCCGCGCTCGGTGATTTCTTCAACACCCGCAAGGGCGAACTGCTCGACAAGATCCGCAACGAAAAGCCCGACCTCAAAAAGGACAAGCCGATGGTCGAAGCGGTCAGCCAAGGCATCGAGGACTTCAAGAAGAGCTGGAAGTAATCGTTAAGGGTTATTTGTTAAAAGTGATTCGTTACAGAATCATCCTTTTACAAAGACCCGGCCCCATAACTCCTAACTTATAACTTTTAACTACCTCCAATGGCAAACCTCCGCGACATCCGCCGGCGCATCAAGTCGGTCAAAAACACCGCGCAGATCACCCGCGCGATGCAGCTTGTCGCTGCCGCCAAGATGAAGAAGGCGCAGGACCAGGCGCTCGGCGGCCGTGAGTATGCCAAGCAGCTCACCCAGGTCCTGTTTGATATACGGACCAACTTCGGTGAGGAATCCCACCCGCTGCTGGAACATCGCGAAGGCAACCGCGAGCTGGTGCTGGTGATCTCCACCGACAAAGGACTTTGCGGTCCGATCAACACCAACCTGGCCCGCAAGATCAGGCTGCAGACTTCGCCCGACGCGAACTGGGTGACTGTCGGCCGCAAGCTCCGCACCATGGGCGAGAAGCTCGGCATCAAGATCATCGCCGATTTCACCGTCAAGGATCCGGTGCCTTTCTCCCAAGCCCGCCCGATCGCCAAGTTCATCACCCAGCAATTCCTTGAAGGGAACTATGACAAGGTATCCATCGCTTTCACCGGCTTCGTGAACACCTTGCGCCAGGAGGCCGAGGTCGTGACACTGCTTCCCATCCAAGGCCACCGCCAAGGCGAAGGACAGGCGTTCGAAGAAATCGGCGCGGGATTTTCCGTCGAGGAACACAAGAACGACCCGAACCGGGACTTCATCTTCGAGCCAAGCCCGCGCGACGTGCTCGGCACGATTCTTCCGCTCTACGTCAATTACGAGGTCTTCCAGGCCCTGATGGAAGCCCGCGCCTCCGAGCACTCCGCGCGGATGGTCGCCATGAAGTCCGCCACCGACAACGCGAAGAAATTCATCAAGGAGCTCACGCTCGAATACAACAAGCTCCGCCAGGGAGCCATCACTTCCGAGCTTCTCGAAATCACCACCGCCATGAAGGCGATGGAGTGATCTCTATAATTTCCAACCAATAACTTTTTACAGAAACCTCCGCATGAGCAACCAAGGAACCATCGTCCAGATCATCGGCGCCGTCATCGACGCTGACTTCTCCAAGGCAACCAAGCTGCCTGAAATTTACAACGCGTTGGAGATCCAATACGTCCTCAACGGCGTGGACACCAAACTCGTGCTCGAAGTGCAGCAGCACTTGGGCGACGGCTGGGTGCGGGCGGTCGCGATGTCCACCACCGACGGCCTCAAGCGCGGCATGGCCCTCGCCGACCTTGGCCAGCCGATCTCCGTTCCTGTTGGAAAACAAGTCCTCGGCCGCATCTTCAACGTCACCGGCGATCTCGTGGACGAAAACGTGCCGATCGCCGATGCGGGTTTCCGCTCCGCGATCCACCGCCCCGCTCCCACGCTCACCGAACAATCGGCCAACACCGAAGTTCTCGCCACCGGCATCAAGGTCATCGACCTCATCTGCCCGCTGCTCAAGGGCGGCAAAGGCGGCATGTTCGGGGGTGCCGGCGTCGGCAAGACCGTCGTCATCATGGAGCTCATCAACAACATTGCGAAAGCGCACGGCGGTTTCTCCGTCTTCGCCGGTGTCGGTGAGCGGACCCGTGAAGGAAACGACCTCTACTGGGAAATGATTGAGTCCGGCGTTATCGCCACCGAGAAGGACGAAAAAGGCCATCCGAAACTCAACGAAAACGGCACGCCCGTTCTCGCCGAGGGTTCCAAGGTCGCCCTTTGCTACGGCCAGATGAACGAGCCTCCGGGTGCCCGTCTCCGCGTCGCGCTCTCCGCCCTCACCATGGCCGAGCATTTCCGCGACGAGGCCAACCAGGACGTGCTGCTCTTCGTGGACAACATTTTCCGTTTCTCCCAAGCCGGTTCCGAAGTCTCCGCGCTGCTCGGCCGGACGCCCTCCGCCGTGGGTTACCAGCCGACCCTCTCCGAGGAAATGGCCGGTCTCCAGGAGCGGATCACTTCCACCAACAAAGGCTCCATCACCTCGATCCAGGCCGTTTACGTGCCTGCGGACGACTTGACCGACCCCGCTCCCGCCAACACCTTCGCCCACTTGGACGCCACCGTGGTGCTCGAGCGTTCGCTCGCCGAACAAGCGCTCTTCCCGGCCGTCGATCCGCTCGCTTCCACCTCCAAGGCGCTCGCTCCCGACATCATCGGCGAGGAACACTACCGCGTCGCCCGCGGCGTGCAGCAGGTGCTCCAGCGCTACAAGGACCTTCAGGACATCATCGCCATTCTCGGCATGGACGAGCTCTCCGACGAGGACAAGATGAGCGTTTTCCGCGCCCGGAAAATCCAGCGTTTCCTCACCCAGCCATTCCACGTTGCCGAAGTTTTCACCAACGTCCCCGGCGTCCTCGTTTCCATCGAGGAAACCGTCAAAGGTTTCGCCCAAATTCTCGATGGCAAACTCGACGACGTGCCCGAAGGTAACTTCTACATGAAGGGCGGCATCGACTCCGTGCCGCGTGACTGAAAATTTCAGATTTTCAGCCTTTCAGCCTTTCAGCATTTACCACGTCCATGCCTCTCCAACTTGATATCGTCACCCCCGAGAAGAAGATCTTCTCGGCCCTCGTGGACAACGTCTATCTGCCGGGAGCGGACGGCGAAATGGGGATCCTGCCGATGCACGCCGGTCTCGTCACCGCCTTGAGTCCCGGCGAACTCCGCTACCTCCACAATGGCAAAGTCGAAAGACTCGCCATTGGTTCCGGGGTCGCGGAGGTCACCCAGACCAAGGTCGTCGTCCTCACCGACATGGCCCTCGGCGAAGCCGAGATCGACGAACTCACCGCCGAAGAAGCCATCCAACGTGCTCAGGAAAAACTCCACGGCGTCGAGCACAGCATGGATGCCGAAGAAGTCGCCTATCTCCAGGGAGTCATCGCCAAGTCATCCGCCGCGCTGCACTTCAAGAAAACCTTCCGCCACTGATTCCATCCCCGGAAATTCCAAAGCCCGCCCGGTTCGTCCGCGGCGGGCTTGTTTTTTGCCCGGGAGGTTTTGTCGCCGCGTCTGCGGGATTTCAGATTGCACGATGGCCGCGGATGGCCTAACCCATGGCCAGCATGAAACCATCGCATTTGATCCTCCTCGCTTTCTCCGCCCTCGGCTTCGCTTTCAGCAGCTCCTGCGCCACCACCAAAGGCTTCGGCCAGGACCTGCAAAAAGTCGGCAACCGCCTCGAAAACCAAGCCGACGCCACCGGCGGCGCCGCCCCCGCCCCCAGCACCAGCGACGTCTCGGCCTACTGAAGGACCGCAACAGGATCGCCAAGTGGACCTTGCGGGTGTCGCTCTTTTTCAATAAATGGGGTCAGTGAAAGCGCCGGGATAAACCGGCTTGGAAATGAGAATGAAAGAGTCTTACAAAGAACAACTAGCCATTGACTTTGGCCACAAACCCTACGCTGGGAGCGG